>JAHZNX010000207.1 GCA_020028375.1 Betaproteobacteria bacterium
TCCAAGTTCCAAGTTCAAGGGTCAGGGTTCGTTGCCCGTTGATTTGAATATGCCGAAGATCTCTGAAATCGAGCCGACGCCCAATCCGAACGCGATGAAGTTCATCCTCAGGGAGCCGTTGACCTGGGGAATATCGCGCTCGTACGAGAACGCTGGGCAGGCGAAGGACGACAAGCTCGCTTCCGCGCTGTTCGACATCGAGAACGTCACCAGCGTGTTCTACGTGGACCATTGGATCACGGTGACGCAGGACGGAAGCGCGGACTGGCAGGAGCTCATGCGCAAGCTCGCGGCGCCGATCCGCGAGGCGCCATCGGCGGACGCGCAAACAGCGCAGCTCGTGGCCCAGGCCGGCGCCACTGCGGACACCAGCAAGTTGAGCGATGCCGATAAGGAACGGCTCGACAAAATCAACGCAATACTCGACGAGCAGGTGCGGCCGTACCTGCAGGGCGACGGCGGCGATCTCTACATCATGGGCCTCGAAGGCAATCGCCTGATGGTGCACTATCAGGGCGCGTGCGGCAGCTGTCCGAGCTCGATTTCCGGCACGCTGACCGGGATCGAGAACCTGGTGCGGCAGATCGAGCCGGACGTGGAAGTCGTCGCGGTCTGACAACAGCTGCCGCGGCGCCTTGGCGGCTCGTTTCCGGTTCTCCTGATGTCTGAGTGGGTGAGCGTGGCGAAGTTGGGCGAGCTGGCGCCCGGCAGCCATCGCGTCGTTGATGTGGACGGCGCGAGCGTCGTGGTGTTCAATCTCGGCGGCGAGTATTTCGCGATCGAGGATGTCTGCACCCACGACGGCGGGCAGCTGACCGGCGGCACGGTCGAGGGAGACCAGGTCGTCTGCCCGCGGCACGGCGCGCGCTTCTCCATCCGCACGGGTGAAGCGCTATCGGCGCCGGCCTACGAGCCGGTCGCGACATTTCCGGTGCGGGTCGAGAACGGCGAGATCCAGGTGCGTGACGCGCGCTGGGACTAAAAAGCCGGGCGGACGATGGCCCGCCCGGCTGGCTTGTTTGACTCGAGCCCCGTTTCCTACTGCGTCGCGTATACCGCGAGCCCGGCACTAAGAAATTTATTCTCCTTGCAGTTCGCACAGCCCGCCGGGGTGTCGGGTGACGAAAACGGCATGAAGACCTTTTTGTTCACCCCGTCGACGGCGACCGTGTGGGCGTTGTTACCCGCAGGCAGTTTGGCGACCACGGTGCGGGACGCGGCGTCTATGATGCTGAGAACCGGGGTGCACGGGTTCTTCGCCGAGCAACCGCCACCCTGATCGTTCTTCCCGCTCGGGCGCCAACGGTTCGCGGAGTTGTAGTACCGATTCGTCGCCGCGTCGTATTGGAGATGATCGCCACCACCGGCGTTGACTGTTGCCAGAATGGCGCCGTTGGTGCGGTTCATGATCAAGACGGTGAGCGGTTCGCCTGCCTTCCCCGGCCTGCAACCGACGGCGATGTCGGTTCCCGGTCCCAGGGCCAGTCCCGTTGGATCGCACTGGGGAAGCGGGTAACTCAGAACGGTCGGGCCGAGGTCGCCCAGTTTCTTGCTGGTGCCCGCGGGCATCGGGGCTGCCAGGAACGGCGTTATCAAATTTGCCGGTATTACCTGAAGCTCCCCGCGCGGATTGGCTTTCGTCTCGCTGCCGTTGACGAAGAAATTCTTGGTCGCGGGGTCGTACCGGCACGTTTCGGTGCCGCCCGCGCCGTCAAAGCGCCCGCCGTCCACCGTCACCTTTGCGATGATCTGTTGCGAGGCCGCCGAGATGAACGTGATAAACGGCTGCTTTCCCCCGGTGGAGACCATATATATCTTGTCGTCCGCATTGAAGCAGCCGGCGTCGGCGCGTATGCCCGCACCCGCACCCGTGGTGCCGAAGCTGATGGTCTTGACGATCGTTCCGGGCGAAGTTGTCGTATCGACGACCCTCACCGCATCGACGTCAGAGACGAAGAGAAGCTTTGTTCCCGGGATCTCGCTGATGCTATTGGGACCAACCCTTGAATTGGAGAAGCCTTTGCCGGCGCACAGGAATCCCCCGACATTGCAGCCGCTGAATCCTTTGATCGATCCGACAAACGCATTGGTTGCGGCGTCGTAGACCTGGAGGGCCGCGTTGTTTCGATCCGTAAAATAGAAGCGCCCGCCTGTCACGATACCGACGTCGAAGGAGGCGTTTGTGGTCGCGTCATAGCCCGGTACAGTCGCGAAGGTCACAATGCGCGGACCTGAATCACCCGTCAGTCCTCCCCAGATTCCACAGCCAACAAGTGTCGCGGTTGCGGCGAAAGCCGCGCCTAAAGTCCGCTGTTTCATGAGTACCCCCTTTGTAAGAGTTAGCTGAACTGCAGACGGACAACAGTTATTGTTCTTCGATGATGCATGATACGGCTTCCGGGAGTTCAGTGGCAAGACGTTCTTGGAGTTTGTACTCTTCCCGTATTACACATACAAACCCTTGTTAAGCGATAGGAAATCCAATCCCGCCGCGCCCGGCCGAGGCGCCGGGAGCACGCGCGGATGAGGTCGCGGACTGCGCATCGGACTGCACCTGTCACGCTGTATCATTCACTCCTCACCCGTCACGCTCTTTAGTAGCATGGATACTCTGACGCATGCGCTGTCCGGGGCGCTGTTGGCGCGGGCGACCGCGCCGGCGCAGGCTGACGACAAAACGCTCCCGCTCGGGCGGCGCCTGCTCATCGGTTTCCTGGCCGCGGCTGCGCCCGACCTCGATTTCGTCATCGGCTACATCGGACCGGTCGAGTACCTGCTGCACCACCGCGGGGCGACCCACTCGCTGATCCTGCTTCCGCTGTGGGCGTTCTTGCTCGCGAAGCTCTGCGCGGTGGTCTGGCGTGGGGACCGGCCGTGGAACGCCTATTACGGGGTCGTCGCAATGGGCCTCGGCATCCACATCGCGGGCGACTGGATCACTTCGTTCGGCACGATGGTGTTCTGGCCTCTTTCCGATGCGCGGATGGGCGTCGGCACCACCTTCATCATCGACCTCTGGTTTACCGGCATCATACTGGCAGGTCTCGCGGCATCGCTCGCCTTGCGCCGGTCGCCCGTGCCCGCGGTCGCGGGGCTTGCAGCCCTGTGCAGCTACGTTGCGTTCCAGGGAGTGCTGCAGCAGCGCGCGGTGGAGTGGGGGGAGGCGTATGTGAAGGCTTCCCGTCTGGGGCAGGCGGAAGTAACGGCGCAGCCTCGTCCCGTGTCCCCTTTCAACTGGATGGTGATCGTACGCAAAGGCGACGAGGCGCGCTATAGTTTCATCAATCTCATGCGGCGCGAGCCGCTGCGGCTGGCTCCAGATGCCGACACCATTGCCCGCCTCGATGCAGCCTATCTTCCGCGTGCGCAGGCGCAGTGGGTGTACGCGACCCGCTTCGGGGCGTCGGACGCGGAACGCGCCGTCGCGCGCGAGGCCTGGTCGCAACCGCAGTTCGCGTTCTACCGCTGGTTCGCGGAGGAGCCCGTACTGTTCCGCGTGGATTCGGGCAATCCCTCGACCTGCGCCTGGTTCCAGGACCTGCGGTTCTTCACGCCGGGACGGGACAACTGGCCGTTCCGCTACGGCATGTGCCGCGAGGACAACGGGCCATGGGAACTTTTCCAGCTCTACGGGGACTCTATGCGAGTGCCGGTACGCTAGAAGATGGTGACGACTGACGAATAACGAGCAAGGAGCAACGATTAGCAAGCCATGAATCAAACGCGCATCCCGAAGGCACCACGCGCGCTTGCGGCCGCCCTGCTCGCGACGTTGGTGCTCGCCTCGTGCGAGACGGTGCAGACCACCCAGCCCGGCGCCGTGGGCGTGGACCGCAAGCAGTCCATGCTGCTGTCCTCCGCCCAGGTGGACAAGAGCGCTGCGCTCGCGTACCAGCAGGAGATGAAAAAGGCGGCGGCCAAGAAGGCGCTCAATCGCGACGCCGCGCAGGTCGCGCGCGTCCGGGTCATTGCGCTGAGGCTGATCCCCGGCACCGCGGCGTTCCGCCCGGATGCGCCGAAGTGGGCCTGGGAGACTAACGTCATCACCTCGAACGACGTCAACGCCTGGTGCATGCCGGGCGGGAGAATGGCGGTTTACACCGGGCTCATCGAGAAGCTGAAGGTGACCGACGACGAGCTCGCTGCCGTGATGGGGCACGAGATCGCGCACGCGCTGCGGGAGCACGGGCGCGAGCGGGCATCCCAGGCGGCAGCGCAGGGCATGGTGCTTTCGGTGGGCGGCGCGCTGCTCGGCCTGGGCGACGGCGGCGTGCAGCTCGCGCAGGTCATCACTGACGTTACCATCAATCTTCCCAACTCGCGCGAGCACGAGGTCGAGGCCGACCGCATCGGCGTCGAGCTCGCCGCGCGCGCCGGCTACGATCCGCACGCCGCGGTCACGCTGTGGCAGAAGATGGGCCAGGCCGGAGGGTCCGCACCCCCGCAGTTTCTTTCGACGCACCCCTCCCCGCAGAATCGCCAGAAGGACCTCGAGGAATACGCGGCGCGGGTGATGCCGTTGTACGACGCCGCGCGCAAGCGCTGATCGA
>JAHZNX010000030.1 GCA_020028375.1 Betaproteobacteria bacterium
GCACGCGGCCGACCACTGAAGAGCTGGCGAGGCAGCGGGAGCGCGCGAACCCGTCTCGCGCAAGGGCCACAGGGGTGCGGGAAAGCGCTTGCCGCGTTCTCGCAGTTGGAATAGATTGCGCGGTTATGGAACAACGCTTCGATATTCCGGGACAGGAGTGGATTGCCACCGGTTTGGTTATGCTCGGCCTCTTTACGCTCTACGTGGCGGCCCTCGATCAGGGCTTTCTGCTCTCATGGATACACGGTCCCGCCGCGTTCGACATGAATCTGATTCATGAAGCCCTCCATGACGCGCGCCATGCGGCGGGCTTTCCCTGCCATTAAACTTTTCTCCGCTCATTGCCGTACGCCCACTCGCCGGCCGGTGTGAGGTTCTCACAGGTGGAGACCCAGTCGCTCGCAGCGGTGCTCAAGGCCGCGGTCCTTGCCGGCCTGCTCGGGGGGCTCGTAGCGGCTGGCTTCCATTGGATATTCACCGAGCCGCTCATCGACCGCGCGGTCGAAATAGAGCAGCACGCGCACGGATCACCAGCCGTTTCTCCTGTAGAGCCCGCGGTCAGCCGGCCGGTGCAGAAGCTCGGACTCTTCATCGGGTTTATTCTCTACGGCAGCGCCTGGGGACTGCTGTTCGGCCTTCTCGCATATGCCATCAGGCCCTGGTTCTCCGAAATCGGCTATGGCAAGCAGGGGTTACTTCTCGCCCTACTCCTGGGCTGGGCGGTGGCGATCTTTCCTTTGTTGAAATATCCCGCCAATCCGCCGGGGGTGGGCGAGTTGGAGACGATCGGATATCGGCAGCAGCTCTTTCTGGGATTTATCGCCCTGTCGTTGGTCGGAACGGTCGTGGCGCTCGCTTTTGAGCGCAGGCTGCGGCGCACCGGCAGACTGGCGCGTGCCGGCGTGATGATCGCCTACGCGGCTTGTCTCGCTATGCTGTACTTGGCCTTTCCGTCGAACCCGGACCCGGTGAGGCTGCCGTCCGACCTGGTCGGTGAATTTCGCTTCCTGTCGCTCCTCGGCCTGTTAGTTCTCTGGACGGCCATGGGCGGCATGTTCTGGTGGCTGTGCCGGAAAGTTTCCAGGGCCGCTCCGGCAACTGCGCCGGGATCGTCGCGACCGCGTTGAAGCTCGGCTACCGCCACATCGACACCGCGTGGAAGTACGGCACCGAGGAGGGCGTGGGCCAGGGCATCCGCGCCTCGGGCGTGCCGCGGAAAGACATTTTCCTGTGCACCAAGGTTTCGCACGAATACCTGCGTGCCGCCGATTTCGCGCGCTCGGTGGAACAGAGCCTCAAGCGCCTGCAGACGGATTACGTGGATCTCCTGCACGTGCACTGGCCAAGCACGGACGGAATCCCGCTCTCGGAAACCATGGGCGCGCTGGCGCAGGCGAAACGGGCAGGCAAGGCGCGCCACGTCGGCGTCGCCAACTTCAACATCGCGCTGACCGAAGAAGCGATGCGCCTCTGCCCGGAGCCGCTCGTCTCGCTCCAGGCCGAGTACCACCCCTACCTCGACCAGTCGAAGGTGCTCGCGTTCTGCCGCAAGGCAGAGCTCGTCTTCACCGCCTACTGCCCGCTCGGTCGCGGCCGCCTGTTCAGGGAGCCGGTGATCGCCGAGATCGCGCGCGCGAAAGGCCGGACCGTCGCGCAGGTCGCGCTGCGCTGGCTGGTGCAGCAGGGCAACATCGCACTGATCCCGCGCTCGTCCAACCCGCAGCACATGGCCGAGAGCCTGGATGTCTTCGACTTCACCCTGACCGACGAGGAGATGAAGCGCATCTTCGCGCTCAAGCGCCCCGACGGCCGCATTGCCAACCCGGCAGGCCGGGCGCCTGCCTGGGACTAGACTTTCAAGGATGAAGGAGGAAGGATGAAGGCAGAAATGAGAGCCCGCACCAGACAATACACGCTCGCCATCATATCGGCCCACCGTGTGCTACTTCTGCCTTCTGCCTTCTGCCTTCTGACTTTGGGCGCCGCGCAGCAAGCCCAGGCCCAGGCGTTCCCGTCGAAGAACCTCCAGATGATCGTGCCCTACGCCGCCGGCGGCTCGATCGATCTCTTCTCCCGCGTCATCGCCCAGCGGCTCGGCCAGGAATGGGGCCGGACCATCGTCGTGGACAACCGTGTCGGCGCGAGCGGCATGATCGGCACCGAGATCTTCATCAAGCTCGAGCCCGACGGCCACGCGCTGCTCGGCCACACCTCCTCCTACCCCGCCACCGCCTCGGTGCGGGCGAAGCTGCCGTTCGATCCGGCGCGGGCCATCGTCCCGGTAGCGATGATCGCCAAGGCCCCGATGCTGTTCGCGATCCACCCGTCGGTGCCGGCGAAAAGCGTGAAGGAGCTGATCGCGGTCGCGAAGAAGACCCCGGGAGGCCTCAACTACGGGTCCTCCGGCGCAGGCGGCAACAATCACTTCTCGGGGGCGCTGTTCGCTTCGGCGGCGGGCATCAAGATGACCCACATCCCGTACAAGAGCATCGCGCCGGCGGTGACCGCCATCGCCTCCGGGGAGATCGAGATATTGATCGCGAGCGCGGCCGCGCTCTCGCCGCAGATGAAGGCCGGTAGGCTGCGCATCCTCGGCGTGACGAGCCTCGAGCCCTCGCCGCTGTTCCCGGACCTGCCGGCGATCGCCAAGTCCGGCGCGCCTGGCTACAGCTACGAGCTGTGGTGGGGCGTGTTTGCGCCGGCCGGCATCACGGCCGACCGGCTCGCCTTCATCAACGCCGCTATCAACAAGATCCTCGCGAGCGGGGAGATGAAGAAGTTCCTCGCTGCCGAGGGCGCCGAGCCGTGGCCGCTCAATCCCAAGCAGCTCGACGGCCTGCTCGTACGGGAGATCGAGCGATACCGGAAGGCGGCGAAAATCGCAGGAATCGAGCCGCAATGAAGCTGTGACGAGCTAACGCGTCCACCACCCCGGCGCTGCGCGCCACCCCTCCTCGGACAGGAGGGGAGTCCATCCACGATTCAGGAATCACGGTCCACGGCGGTCAGGCGCCTTCCGCCGCCCCGGGATTCCACTGCCCCTTGCGCATGCGCGTGATCGTGACGGCGGCGAACACGCCGGCCTTCGTGAACGGATCGCCGTCCGAGAAGGCCTTGGCCGTCGCGCGGCTGTCCACGTTGACGATGAAGAGGCTCCCGATCGCCTGCGTGCCGTCGTCGTTCTGCGTCGCGCCCGCCAGCACCAGGATGCCTTTCTGGCTCTGCAGGTAATCGCGGTGGGGCTGCAGGACTTTCTCCCGGATCGGGGCGGTGTTCGACTTGTCGGTGCAGGAAATGGCCCAGAGCATGGTGCGTCTCCTCAATAGGTTGGTCCGGTGCGGCGCCACTGCGCTACGGAGCGCGCAGCAAGGCCAATGATAGTGCATTGCCCCGGCGGTTTAGAATCCGGCTGAGCGACGACCAACCAGGGGAGTCCAAAGCGTGGGCAGGAAAATAGCAGTGCTCGGCGCCGGCGCGATCGGCAGCAGCGTCTCCGCCGACCTGACGAAGGCGGGCTACGACATCACGGTCATCGATCAGTGGCCGGCGCAAGTGGAGGCGCTGAAGGCGACCGGGCTCCACATCCAGATGGCGGACGGCGACGTCAAGGTGCCGATCCGCGCCCTTCACCTGTGCGATCTCGCCTCGGCCAACCTGGAGTTCGACATCGTGTTCCTGGCGGTGAAGTCGTACGACCACCGCTGGATGGCCGAATTCATCAAGCCTTACCTCAGGAGCGACGGGGTGCTCGTCGGCGTCATGAACGGCATGAACGACGACTCGATCGCCTCCATCGTCGGCCGCAACCGCACCGTGGGCTGCTGCCTCGAGCTCTCCGCGGAGATCTTCACGCCGGGGCTGGTCCAGCGCAACACCACGCACCAGGGAACCTGGTTCGCGGTCGGCGAGCTCGACGGCCTTTATACCCCGCGTGTGAAGGAGATCCAGGCGATCCTGTCCCACGTCGCCCGCTGCGACGTCACCGGCAACATCTACGGCACGAAGTGGACCAAGCTCGTGGCCAACACCATGACCATGGGGCCGCACGGGCTGCTCGGACTGCGCAACGGCGAGGCGGTCGCTCTTCCCGGCATGGCCGACATCGCCATGAGTATCGGCCGCGAGTCGCTCGCGGTCGGCGCCAAGCTCGGCTACCGCGTCGAGCCGATCTTCGGCCTGCGCGCGGACGAGTTCGCGGGCACCAGCGACGAGAACCTGGCGACGACCCGCGACGCCCTGATGCGGCACGTGGGGAGCCGCTCGCGCACCGCGCCCATCCACGATCACATCAAGGGCCGCAAGAGCGAGATGGAGTTCATCACCGGGATCGTGTCGCGCAAGGGAAAGGAGCTCGGCATCCCGACGCCGCTCAACGACGCCGTTCTCGAGATCGATCGCAGAATAAACAAGGGCGAAATCAGGATGGACGCCTCGAACTTCGATCTGCTGAAGGAGGAAATCGCCGCCGCGACCCGGTAACGGGGCCTCTGCACCGGCCATCGCTGCGCCCGTAATGATTCCGGCGGTTCTGGTGTATATTTCCCGGAGCGGGGTTACCCGCCGCTCTAACGCCGCACCCATCCACCCATTCTTCCGGAGGATACCGATGAACAAGACTAGACTTTGCGTGGCCGTATCCGCGGCGCTGCTGGCGCTTGGCCTCGCGGCCGGCGTTCAGGCGCAGCAGTCCGAAATGACGTTCTTCATCACCAGCGTCGGTTCCGGCAAGGGCGCGGATCTGGGTGGCGTGGCGGGCGCGGACAGGCATTGCCAGTCGCTCGCGGCCGCTGCGGGCGCGGGCAAGCGCCAGTGGCGGGCCTACCTCAGCATCAGCGCCGCAGGCGGCCAGCCCGCCGTCAATGCGCGTGATCGCATCGGCAAGGGCCCGTGGCACAACGCGGAAGGGAGGCTCATCGCGCGCAATGTCGCGGAGCTGCACGGAAAAAACAATATCAACCGGATGACCGCGCTGACCGAGAAAGGTGCGCGGGTCAATAACAGCGCGAGCCCGCCCAACATGCACGACATCCTCACCGGCTCGCAGCCGGACGGCACCGCAGTCGGAGGCGATCCCGCCAAGACGACCTGCGGCAACTGGACGATGAGCGGCGAGGGCGCCGCCATCGTCGGGCATCACGACCGTATGGGCCTGCGCGATGACGAGCCCTCCCGTTCGTGGAACGCCTCGCATCCCTCGCGCGGCTGCAGCCTGGACAACCTGAGGGCTTCGGGCGGCGCGGGTCTGCTCTACTGCTTCGCCGTGAACTGAAGTTTACTGAAACGCGCCCGGTGCCTGGTTTACGCAGGCACCGGGATTCCCTCCTGCTCGCAGGTGTTGGCGACGTCGGTGCACGTCGCGCGCCGCATGTCGCGCACCCAGCGCAGGTCGTCGTAATCGGTGCCGCGGTGCATCGTGCAGCGGTTATCCCACATGACGAGGTCGCGCTCGCGCCAGCGGTGGGTGTAGACGAAGTGGCGCTGCGTTGCGTGGGCGATCAGCCTGTCGATCAGCGCGCGGCCCTCCGCCTCCGGCATGCCGTAGATCCTGCCGGCATGGGACGCGACGTAGAGTGACTTCCTGCTGCTCTGCGGGATCGTCCGCACCAGCACCTGCGGCACCGGCGGGAGCTTGCGCGACTCCTCATCCGTGAAAGTCGCGAACCCGCTGCGCTTGCGCGAGGTGGCGATGCAGTGCTCGGCGACGAGCCCGCGCAGCGTACGCTTCATGTCCTCCGGCAGCGCATCGTAGGCCGCGCGCTGGTCGGCGAACTCGGTGTGGCCGCCGAGCGGCGCGACGGTGCGGGAGTAGAGCAGCGAGCACAAACCCGGGAGAAACCGGAACGAGCTGTCCGTGTGCCAGAGCCGGTTGCCGGCCTTGTACATGCGCTGGCGGCTGTCCTGCGACCAGATTTTCCCGTCCGGATCGAGGTTGGAGATGTCGGCAAACTGGGTGTCGAGCCGGTGCGGCGTCACCTTGGGATCGAGCACGCGGTCACCCTCGATCGGGCCGAACTGCGCGGCGAACGCGAGGTGCTCGTCGGCGGCGAGCTCCTGTCCCGGGAAGATCAGCACCGCGTACTTCCAGAACGCCGCCTTGATCGCCTCGATTTCCGCTGGCGATGGCGCGGACAGGTCCACGTCGCCGATCTCGGCGGCAAAGTCCGGCGTGATGGGGGAGATGGCAATGGTCATGGAGCAAGCCTCCTGCCCGTGTCTCGGTCGCGGGATATTATCCCCGCGTTTCAGGCGCGGGGCGCAAAAACGACGGCAGGAGGGCGCCGGGGTCCGGAACGACGCCAAGCGGCCTCAGCACGGCGAGCGCCGACGCCTGCAATCGCCAGCACGGTGAGCGCAGGGCCGCCTGCGCGGCGGTGAGCGCCGTGTCGCGCGCGGCCCCGGCGCCGCCGCGCAGCCGCAGCGCTGCCGAGCGCACGCCGCAGGACGGATGCGCATCGAGCGCTGCCAGGATGCGCTCCATCTGCTGCTGCGGCGCCGGACGCTCGCGCAGCGCTACGGCAATGGCGCCTGCAAACGGTGTTGCCGGCTCCGCGGCGAGCACCCGCTCCATCGCGTCCCACATCACCTGCGCGTCGCCGGCGGACGCGGCGGCTGTGGCACAGCGCAGCGCCTCGCTCAGCGACCAGGCGACTTCGAAGTCGCCGCGCGGCAGCTCGGCGAGGCTCTCCTCGAGGCGCGCCGTCAGCCGTCGCTGCACGTCCGCGTAGACCCCCGGCTCGAAGGCTCCGCCCGCGAACGACGGCGCGAGCCCGCGCAAAGCATCGGCAAGAGACATCGAGAATGGGGTGGCCGCCGCCGCCGCGTCCGGGCAACGGCGCGCGCTATCCGGCTCGTGCCTGACCGGAGCGTCGCCGAGCGGCCCTCCAAACCGGGCGGCCTCGGGCGGCGGCGACAACGCACCTTCCTTGCCCGAGAAGACGGCGCGCACCGGGTCGTACACGAGGAAACCCAGGGTCGGCAGACCGCGGAACCATTCGGCGCGGCCCCACGCCAGCCGGGTGTCTTCGACGTGCCACTCATCGGCGCCGCCGCCGTCGAAGACGATGCCGACCCCGTTGGCGGTCGCCGCGCCCTGCGCGAGGACGCCAGCGCGGTAGCGGTCGTCGCCTGCGGCATCCGCCAGTACGCCCACCGCGAGGTCGAGCCCCATGCCCTGCCCCACGCCGAACGCAAGCTCGTAGCGGTCGGCTCCGGACTCGTCGCGGAGAACGCCGATTGCCTCGTGCACGCCGGCGCCCTGCGCGTAGCGCACGGCTTCGTAGCGGTCGTTGCCGCCGCGGTCCCAAAGCAATCCCAGACCGTAGTAATAGCCCGCGCCCTGGGCATACATCTCCGCCTCGTAGCGGTCGTCGCCCGCGTCGTCGCGCAGGATGCCGATCCCGCCCCCGAGAAAAGCGCGGTAGCCGAGCGCTGCACCCTGGGCAAAGCTCAGGCCCCCGCCCCGCCCATAAGTATCGGGAAGCCCCTCCGCGATGTAGGTGTCGTTTCCGGTCTGGTCCCACAGCAGGCCCACGCCTCCCGCCAGGCCGAATCCCTGGCCGCCGGCGCGCAGGCGGTAGGTATCATTGCCGGCGAGGTCCACGATCGCGCCGAGGCCGAACGCGGCCGCTCCCTCGCCGAACAGCTCGGCGGAGTAGCGGTCGTCCCCGGAAAAATCCGCCACGATCGAGGCGCCGGCGATCGCCGCACCGAGCCCCGGCCCCGCCATCGCGTAGACGTCGTTGCCGGAGAAATCGACGATCGCGGAAAGCCCGTGCACCACAAGGTCGGAGCCGCGGTAGCGATCGTCGCCGCCGAGGTCCACGATCACGGAGGTCGCGCCGTCCGCCGCCGGCGCGCGGAGGTAGGTATCGTTGCCGCCGGGATCCACGATCACCGCGGCGCCGGGCCAGTGCACATCCTCACCGCGGGTGCCGATCACTACCACGCCCACCGCCGAGTCGAATTGGGTGGCCCGTTCCGGGAACTCAATGCGTGCGCCGTTCTCGCGCAAGGCGCGCACGAAACGCGCCGTCGCGTTGAGAAACAGGGTCGCCGCGCGGCGCAGCGTGGGCTCGTCGTAGCCCGCCGCGAGCTCGTTCATCCGGCTCGCCGAGGGCGGGTTGTCGCGGAGCTCCGCAATGAGCGCCTGCGTGTCAACCGGATCGCCGCGCGCCGCCGACCGCAGGACGCGCTGCGCTTCCGCGAGCTCGCCGAGATACGGGTCGAGCAGCTCGAAAATGGGGACGGGGCCTGAATTCTGGAAAACCAGGCTCCGTCCCCAATTTCTCAAGGCGCCCGGTACGGCACGGTCGAACAACGAGGCGGCGTCCGCCGCCGCCAGCGGCTCCGCCAGCAGCTCGCGCACTATTGGCGGCGCGGCGGGCGGCGGCTTCCCGTCGTAGCGTATGACGTTGTCGATCACCGACAGGGCGTCGGGACCGAGGCCGCGGCGCTCGAGGACCGCGTCAACGCGCGTGGCGAGGTCGGTGCGCGCGACGCCGGCGGGCGGAAGCGCTACGCAGGAAGTGACTAGAAGGCTCGCGGCGGCGCCGGCCGAGAGCCAAAGAAAAGTGATTCCTCGGTTGCGGGTTGAGCCAACGCTCAATGGCCCGCCAGCTCATTCCACTGCGGCAGCAACACGATGCTGTTCGGGTTGTAGCCGCTGTTCTTTAGCGTGTCCACGCTGCCGATGACTTTTTCCGCTTTCAGATCGACGACAGTGATCGAACCGTCGCTCATTCCGGGCAGGTTGAGGAGCGCATTCTGAACGTAGGCGTAACGCCAGTCCTTGGTGAAAGCTACGTGGTGCGCGCCCTCGGCCGTCGGAATCGACTTCAACAGCTTCGGCCTGGCCGGGTTGCCACTGATGTCGAATATGTGCAGGTGGCCGGGCTTCGCGGTGGTCACATACATACGGTTTGCCTTCATGTTGAAATAGATCTCCAGGGGGACACCGGCGCCTTGCGGGGCGAAATCATGCGCCTGCTCGACCGCGAAATCCTTCTTCGTGGAACTCCATGTGGCGGTCCACAGCGTGCCGCCGTACATGTTGGTCACATAGGCGACCGGCGGATTGGCCCCGGGGACGAACAGGATCTCCACCGGCGCTTCGCGGGACGGCGATGGTTTTTTCGAAAGCTTGTAGGTGCCCAGTACCTTGCCCGTGCTCGCCTCCACCGCACTGATGACCTCACCCGCATCGCCCAGGTCGGAAGCGCGAACGGTGCTGGTAAGGAGTATGCGGTCGATCCCGTTATGGACCGCGATGCCGTGAGGATAAGGCGCGGCCACCTTCACGGTCTTCAACGGCTTGTCGGTCTTCGCGTCGCCGACGATCATCGCCTGCGTGCCCATGCAGCTCAGGTACCAGTGCTTGTTGTCGTCCGAAAACACCACGTCCTCGCCGACGCCGCAACCCGGCACCGCGACGACCTGTATCTGATACGGCTGCTTCTTCATGTCGATCACGCGGAGCTCGCTCTTCCCGAGCGCGGTGATATAGGCCTTGCTTTGGTCCCGGTTATAGAAGATGTGGTGGGCGACGAGATCAGGAGGTAGGGGCAGGTCCTGCACGATTTTCCCGAAGCTCTTGGAATTCGGATCAACGTCTATGATCGCGATGCCTTCCTTGCGGGCCGGCGCGGCGATCGGCGTTTTCAATACCTTCAGCGAGTCCGCCGACTTGGTCTCGTAGTTGGCCATGAGGTGGATTTGGCCCGCGGCGAGCGAGGGCACCAGCGCAAGCATCGCGGTGGCGCAAACCGGCAGTGCGAAGTTCTGGATCATGATCGGCCTCCTTGGAAACGTTTCGCCCGGCCGGCAAGATCCCGGATACTCTCACCTTGAGCGAGCCCGCATACTATGAACCTCCAATATCTCCCGGGCAATCCCGTGCCTCATGTTTCCAGCGCCCGAGCGTAGCCAGAAATGTAGAGGCTTGATTCCCTTGAGGCGGACGCGCAAAGCACTTCTCGCCGGCGCAGCGCTCGCCGGCGCGCTGCCCCTCGCGGGGCCGGCGCTGGCGCACGGCTTCGGCCAGCGCTATTCCCTGCCGATCCCGCTCTGGCTTTACCTGACTGGCGCCGGCCTGACCGTCGCCGCCTCCTTCGCGACGATCGCACTATTGGTGCGCAGGGTGCCCCCGGTACAAGACTACGATCGGATCGACCTGATGCGGCTGCCGATCGGCCGCGTGCTCGGTGCGCCGGTCGTGTTGCTCGGATTGCGACTGCTCGGCGTCGGGCTCTACCTGCTGGTCATTGCTGCCGGGCTGTTTGGTACGCAAAGCCCGTTGAAGAACATCGCGCCGGCTATGGTCTGGGCGATCTGGTGGGTCGGCATGGCGTACGTGTCGGCGTTGCTCGGCAACCTGTGGGCGCTCGTCAATCCTCTCGATACGCTGTTCGCCTGGGCTGAGTTCATTTGGAGGCGACTGCGGCCCGGACAGCCGCTTGCGCTCGGGTTGCGCTATCCGGAATCGTGTGGTGTCTGGCCGGCGGTTGCGCTTTTCCTCACGTTCATCTGGATGGAAATGGCGTGGGCGGCGAGCGACCACCCGGCAAGTCTGGCGGCCGCGATACTTGCGTACTCGGCGCTGACCTGGCTCGGGATGCTGCTCTACGGCCGCGCGGAGTGGCTGCGACGCGGCGAGGTCTTTTCGCTCGTATTCTCGCTCATCGCCCGCTTCGCCCCGACGGAGACGCACGTCGCGAGTGCCAAGAAGTGGGAACTGCGCCCGTACGCAGTCGGGTTGCTCGTGAACGAGCCGCTGCCCGCATCGCAGATCGCGCTCGTCTTGTTGATTCTCGCTGCCGTGAGCTTCGACGGATTCCGGGATACGCCGGCCTGGACGGCGGCCGTCGACTGGCTCGGCCAAGACTTTCACCATTCAGCGGCCACGCTGGGAATCGCCGCCTCAGTCGCGCTGTTCCTTGCGGTCTATCTCGGTTTTTGCCGGCTGATCGCCCGCTACGGAGGGTCGCCCTCACGTGACGGCGTCGGACCGGTCGTCTGCCCTTCCGTTTCGCGGATCGCGGGTCTGTTCGTGCTGACTCTGGTTCCGATCTCGATCGCCTATCATCTCGCTCATTACCTGATGTTCCTGGCCATGGCCGCGCAGTATCTGATCCCGCTCGCTTCCGATCCTCTCGGCCTCGGCTGGAACCTCTTCGGCACCCGGAACTATTTCGTCCGTTTCGGACTGATCGACGCCCGCATCGTTTGGTACGTGTCGGTTGCCGCGATCGTTGCGGGCCACGTCATCGCGCTCTACCTCGCTCACCTTCAGGCACTGCGGGAATTTCGGGACCGGCAGGCGGCCCTGCGCAGCCAGTGGCCGATGCTGGCCCTGATGGTCTGCTATACGATGGTGAGCCTATGGATCATCGCTCAGCCGATCGTGGCTTGATTTTTACTTCTCAGTACCCGCCGCCCGCCTGCTGCGCGCGGTCCTGCATTTGCTCCTGCATCTTGTCGATTCGCTGCTGCGCGCGGTCCTGGCTGCGCTTGCCCTCCTCCATCTCCTGCTTCTTGATGGAGGCCCCCGTCGCCGCCGTGGTCGCTGTATCGACCCCGCAACCGGCGAGCATCCCGATCACCACCAGCATCCCGACGAATCTCATGACCGCACCTCCTGCTCTCGTGGTCAGCCCAGCGTGAACGCTTCGTGTACCGCGCTCTGTACCCCGCCGCCCATGACCGGCCCTCCGCCGGCGATGTAGATGGCGTCGTCCAGCATCACCGCCCCCATGCCATGGCGTGGCGTCGGCATCGGCGCGAACGCTTCCCAGGTGTCGGTCGCCGGGTCGTAGGCCTCGTTCTGCCCGAAGACGCGGTCGGTGCCTTCACCGCCCATCACGAAGATCCTGCCGCGATACAGCACCGCGCCGTGCCCCGAGCGCGCGGTCGGCAGCGGGCGACGTGGCGCCCACGCGTCCTTCTGCGGGTCGTAGACGTGGTGGAGATTGGAGTTGGTGTGAAAGCTGTCCACGCGCCCGCCGATGACGTGGATGAAGCTGCCGACGGTCAGCGTCCCGGTGTGATCGCGTCCGGTCGGCATGGGTGCAAGCGTTTCCCACCGGTCGGTCTTGGGGTCATAGGCAAGATGCCAGTCTACGGACTTCTTCGCGGGTGAGGTGTCGCCGGTCGCACCGCCCACGGCGTGCACCCGGCCGTTCAGCGCCACGCAGGCGATCGCGCCGCACCGGCCCGGCAGGCTCGCAATCCGGGTCCAGCGCGTTCCATCGTAGACGAAGCACAGGTCATCCGGCTTGCGATTCTGGTCGAGGTGGCCGCCGACCGCGTAGAGCCGGTTATCGAGCACCGCAACGCCAACGTGGTTGGCGCCTCTCGGCAGCGGGGCCTCATCCGTCCAGCGGTCCGACTTCGAGTCGTAGACCTGGTGATAGGGCCGGTCCACGCGCTGCTCCGCGTAGCCGCCGACCACGTGCATTCTCCCGGCCATCTCGACCGCCCACGCCATCTCGCTGCGCGGCAGCGGGAGCAGTGCACGAGAAGTCCAGCGGCCCTGGCTTGCGGCCTTGCGCGCCGGACTGTCGAACACGCGCTGGGTGGCCGCCGCATCCGGCAGGCCGATGCGACCGGGCTTGCGCAGGCTTTCGTAGGCGTCGCCGTGGCCGGGCCCGTGAGCGCCGTGGTCCATCTGGGCGAAAACGGACGAGGCCATCAGCGCGCCCGCGCCGCCGATCAGAAACCTGCGACGATTCATCGTATGCATGGCGATTCCCCGTCCCCGCCTGCCGGCGTCAGTCGGCGTTGGCGCCGGCCACCGCCTTCGATCCCTTGTCGAGGCGCCTCAGGACCTTCACCCGCTGCACCGTGTCGCCGGCGAGGTGGGTCCATACCATGGCGTCGCGCACAAGCTTGTCGACGCGCGCGTTCATCATGCAGCCTTCGGCGCCGTGGATTTCCATGTTCAAGCGCGTGACGCGCTGGATGACGTCGGTCGACCAGTTCATGACGAGCCCGGCGTTGGCGGAATGCTCCTTCCGGTCGTGCTGCCACGCGACCCGCATCACGTACGAGCGCAGCGCCTCGGTCAACGCGTGCATCTCGTTGATTCTCAGCTGCGCGAGCTGGTGCTCGATCAGGCGCCTGCCGGCGCGCTTGTGGGATTTCGCGAAGGCCGTCGCCATCTGGCACGCGTCGTCGCACACGCCGAGGGCATTCGCGGCGAGCTCGAGGTCGCCGAAGATGTCGCCGCCGGTGGTGTCGCCCTTGCCGGCCTTGACCGAGCCGGTGCCGACCTCGCCGACGACGTTCGCGTGCGGCACGCGCGCGTTCTCGAAGATCAGCTCCGCGTTCTGGTAGAAGCGCCAGCCGCGCTTGTTGAACACCTTGCCGATGCGGAAGCCGGGAGTGCTCTTCGGCACCATGAAGAGCGTGCCCCCCTGCCGGATGCTGACGTCCGGGTTGGTGCGCGCGTCCACGAAGAAGAGCGAGCCGACGCTGCCGTTCGCGATGAAGCACTTCTCGCCGTTCAGGATCCAGTCGTTGCCGTTGCGCACCGCCCGCAGCCGGTAGCCGGCCTTGGGATCGTCTTCCGGCGGCATGCGGTTGTCGGAGCCGGCGTTGGGCTCGGTGATACCCCGGCCCATCACATAGCGGTGGTCGGCGAGGAAGGGCTTCAGGAAGCGCTCTTTCTGATCGTTCGTGCAGGCGGAGGCGATCAAGTGGCTCCACTTCCAGTTCTGGCTGAACGCCTTGGACATGGCACTGTCGCCGCGGGCGAGCTCCGCCATCACCAGCGCCTGCGACACGAAATCCGCCCCCGGCCCACCCCATTCCTTGGGCACCGCCAGCGTGCGGAAGCCCAGCTTCGAGCCCTTCTCGATGATGCCCCAGTCCCACGGCTCGAAGCCGCCCTCGATCTGGTCGCGCTCGAGCGAGCGCGGGCGCAGCTCCTCGTCAGAAAATTT
>JAHZNX010000208.1 GCA_020028375.1 Betaproteobacteria bacterium
TCATATCGCCGACCTCCTTTGTTTTGCGGCCGCCGTGCTCCACGGCCACATCAGTGAACCGAACCAGGCGCCGCCCGCGACCGCCGCGGCATTGATCAACCCAAAGGCGACGAGCGCGAGACTCTGCGCGAAGAAGACATGCGAAAGGTCCCCGGTCCAGCGGAGCGCCAGCCAGCCGAGGAGGGCCGCGATTGCAAGCCGCGTCAGATTGGCGAGCAAAGGCCACAGCAGGCGCCCGGCGCCTTGTGAGGCGAAGTACAGGGCGAGCGCAAGTCCGAACATCCCATAGAACGGGCCCACCGCACGGAGGTAACGCGATCCGGCATCGAGCATGGCGGGATTCGTATCGAAGAGTGTGAGCCAGGCTGCGGGAAACGCCGCCGCGGCGAGACCGATCGCCTCCGTCAGTACCGCTGCGATCGCGGCGCCGATCCATGCCGTGCGTAGCGCCCGCTCGCGCATGCCGGCTCCGATGCTCGTGCCGACCATCGCGACGAGAGGCCCGCCGAGCCCGAAAACGAGGGGAACGAGAAGATACTCGAGGCGCGAGCCGGTACCGTAACCAGCGATCGCCTACGTTCGGCGAGCATCCGCCGCCCTCATCGCCGATTCGAGCTCCCGGCAAACGCGCGATCCGCTGTTGTCGCTGCGGCCTTCGCCTGCGAGAGCCGGGTACCACCTGCTTTCACAATCTGCTGGATTTCCGACATCACGGCGCGGCAGGCAAGCGTGAGCTCACTATGGCGTGACATCGCGATGGCCATATGGCGCGAGACGACGGGGTTCACGAGCTTTGATGAGCCTAAACGGCACTCCTTGGCGACGACCGTGATGGCGTACGCACCGAGCAATGCATACATTCCTCTGTCCGCCACAATGCGTGCTTGCAGGCTCAACGAGTCGGCCTCCGCGGCAACGTTCAGTAAAATTCCGCGTTCGGCGGCAAGCTCGTCGAGGCGGTCACGCCAGGTGCTGGGACGGCAGAAAAGGACCAGCGGCAACTTGTCCAACACCGAGAACGGTACCGTCGGCCGCGAGGTCACTTTGTCGCCCGCAGCGCTGACGAGATAGGTGGGCGCCTCGATCAGGTAGACGTCGCCATTTTTCGGCGTCGGACTGTGCCGGTAGAGAATGGCGAGGTCAAGGCTGCCATCCTCGAGCCAGGTTTCGAGCTGCGCGCCCTGACCCTCTCGCACGTTGAGCTGCACCAGCGGATGCAGCTCCTTGAGCGAGTAGTAGAGCGTGCTGACCAGCGGGTGCGCAGTCGACGGCAGAATGCCCAGCCTCACACGGCCGATCGGCTTGCCGGATGTTGCCTTTATGTCGTTCGCCAGCTGCTCGGTGCTCGCTAGCCACGATCGCACCTTCGGCGCCACGCGCTGCCCGAGCTCTGTCAGGACCACGCCGCGCCCCGTACGCTGGAACAGGCGCCCTCCACATTCGCGTTCCAGCTCACCGATCTTGCGGCTGACGTGCGGCTGTCCTATGCCGTAAGCCGCCGCGACCTTGCTCAGGCTGCCCAGCTCGACCGCGTCGATGAAGAGCCGCCACGCCGTATGGTCCATGCTGCCTTTCGTAGCCATGCCCAAATTGTATATCTGGAATACCTGAATTGCCTCTTCCGATATATTAAACGCCCCCGTACAGTGACCCGCCAGCACCTTTTGCGAAGAGGAAAACAAGATGAATCCGCTCGATCTCAGAGGCCTTGTTCCAGCGCCGGTAACGCCGTTCACCCGCGATGGCGCAGTCGACCACACCGCCATTCTTCGACTCGGCGCCTGGCTCGGCAGCTTCCCGGAAGTGAAGGGCTTGGTGGTCCTTGGCCATGCCGGGGAGGGCACCTTCCTTTCAGCCGATGAGCAAGTCTCCGTCATCGAGAGCTTTGTGAAGTCGACCAACGGAAGGACTCCCGTTATCGCAGGGATCACGTCGGAAGGCACGCACGTGGCTGCGCTCGAGGCGAAGCGAGCGGTCAAGGCGGGCGCCGCCGCCGGCCTCGTCTACCCCTCGCACGGCTGGCTGCGCTTTGGCTACCAGAAGGGCGTTCCTCAGGATCGCTATCGCGTCATACACCAAGAGAGCGGCCTGCCGCTCATCCTCTTCCAGTATCCGGAGGCGACCAAGGCAACCTATAACCTCGAGACGCAGCTCGATATCGCCGCACAGCCCGGCGTATTCGCCATGAAGAACGGCGTTCGGGACATGCGCCGATGGGACACGGAGATCCCCGTGATTCGGCGCGAGCGCCCCAATCTGCAGATGCTTACCTGCCACGACGAATACATGCTGCACACGATGTTCGACGTCGACGGCGCGCTCGTCGGGTACGGCTGCATCGCTCCCGAGCCGCTCATCGAGCTAATCGCGGCCGGCAGGGCGCGGGACTACTCCAAGGCGCGCGCCATCCACGATCGGTTGCTACCCGTGACGCGCAAGGTCTATCACCGCACCTCGCACATGGAAGGCACGGTCGCGCTCAAGCATGCGCTGGTTGCGCGAGGAATCCTCGATCATGCAACCGTGCGCTCGCCGCTCCTGCCCCTGGAACCGGGCGCGGACGTCGAGATCGCCAACGCAATGCGCGCCGCGGGTCTAGGCGGCGTCTCCTTGGCGGGGGCTCGCGACAGAGCTGCAGCCTGACAGGAAACGCAAGCTGGATTAAAAGGAGGCATCCAATGAACATCAGACTTCTCTTGCGCGCAGCGCTCGGCGCAGCGCTTCTCGTCGCCTCGGCAACGTCGTTCGGCCAAGGATATCCCGGCAAACCGGTGACGGTGATCATTCCGTTCCCGCCAGGCGGCACGCTCGACTTCGTCGGCCGCCTACTCGCGCAGAAGCTCGGCGCTCAACTGGGCCAGAACTTTTCCGTGGAGAACCGGCCCGGAGGTGTGGGGACCATCGGCGCGTCGGCGGTCGCCAGGGCGCAGCCCGATGGCTACACCCTGCTGTTCAATGCCTCGACGTTCACTACCACGCCGATGGCAATGAGCACCCCGCCCTATGACGTAGTCAAGGATTTCGAGCCGATTTCGCTGGTCGCACTCGCTCCGCTGGCTGTCGTGGTCGGCGCGACCCTCCCGGTGACGGACATCAAAGGGCTGGTCGCGCACGCCAAAGCGAACCCCGGCAAGCTTACCTTCGCGATTGGCTCCACTGCTTCGGCGGGCCACCTGTCTACCGAGCTTCTCAGGCGTGCAACCGGGATCGAGTACCTGATTGTCCCGTACAAGGGTTCTGCGCCGGCCTACCAGGATCTCGCCGGAGGAAGGATCGATGGCTTCATCGACCCGATCCTCGGATCGGCGGCCTTTGTCAACGCCGGAAAGGTCAAGGTGCTTGCAGTGACATCAAAGGCGCGTGTGCCGAGCATGCCCGATGTACCGACCGTCGGCGAAACCGTGCCTGGCTTCGAGTTCTACAGCTGGTACGGCTTGTGGGGTCCCGCCAAGCTGCCGAAGGACATCGCGCTGCGACTGAACACGGAGGTCAACAAGGCGCTTGCAACCGACATGCGGGACAGGCTCACTCCGCAGGGGCTGCTGCTGACGCCGGGGTCGATCGAAGACTTCGCCCGCTTTCAGAAGGACGATATGGCACGCTCGGCAAAGATCATCGCCGAGGGCAAGATCCGTGTCGAATGAGCGCCGGGCCGTCGTCACTGGAACAAGCTCGGGCATCGGCAAGGCGATCGCGCAACAGCTTCTCGCGGACGGCTGGCAAGTTTCCGGCCTCGACATCGCTGCGCCGGGCATCGAGCATTCCGCGTTCGAACCAGTACAGATAGACCTTTGCGACGGTGCTGCTGCCGAAGCAGCAGCGACCCGGTTGTCCGGTGCGAAGGCGCTGGTTCACGCGGCCGGCGTACTTCGCTACGAACCGCTCGGCAGCCAGCGTGCAGCCGACAGCGAGCTAATGTGGCGGCTGCACGTCGATTCCATATCGCGCATCGCGAACATCCTCGTCCCGGCGATGGCGGCGAATGGTGACGGCCGGGTCGTGCTGATCGGGAGCCGTGCGGCGCAAGGCATCGCGCGCCGAAGCCAGTATGGAGCGACGAAAGCCGCGCTGGTCGCTATGGCGCGCAGCTGGGCAGGCGAAGTGGTCGCGTCCGGGGTTACGGTGAATGTCGTTTCCCCCGCTGCCACGCAGACCCCGGGCTTGGTCAACCCTTCGCGGAAATCGGAGCCTCCCAAGGTACCTCCGATCGGGCGGCTCATCCGTCCGGAGGAGGTCGCCGCGTTAACGAGCTTCCTGCTGTCTCCGGCGGCGGCCGCGATCACCGGCCAGGAGATCCTGATCTGCGGCGGATCGTCGCTGTAGCGTATCGGCGCGCCTGACGGATGCGTACTTGCGACCACCACCGGCACGCTCAACCCTGAGAGTTACGGCGAAATCCCCGACAAGGGTCATATCGCCGACCTCCTTTGTTTTGCGGCCGCCGTGCTCCACGGCCACATCAGTGAACCGAACCAGGCGCCGCCCGCGACCGCCGCGGCATTGATCAA
>JAHZNX010000209.1 GCA_020028375.1 Betaproteobacteria bacterium
GAGCGGTCGATCGGGCGCTGCGGCTCCTCGTCGTGACCCCCGACATGCACCGCGTGCATCACTCGATCGTGCCCGAGGAGATCAACAGCAACTACGGATTTTTCCTGTCGTGGTGGGACCGCCTGTTCGGCACCTACCGGGCGGCGCCGCGGGCCGGCCACGACGCGATCACGATCGGCGTCCGTGACACGCGCGATCCGGCCGTTTGCGCCCGATTCTGGCCGATGCTCGCGCTGCCGTTCCGGGAGCGCGCCGACGACTTTCCGTGCGCGCGCGCGGCACTACAGCGCCCCGCCAATTCCTAGCCGCTTCTCTTCCAGCTCGACGAGGGCGCCCAGGAAGTCCTTCGGATGCACGAAGGCGATGCGATCGCCGTGCACATTGCGGCTCTCCTTGCCCCCGCCGAGGATGCGGATCCCCTTCCTCGCGAGCCCGGCGCCGGCCGCGGCGACGTCGTTGACATTGACGCAGAAGTGGTGGATGCCGCCGGCGGGGTTCCGCTCGAGGAACTTCGATATCGGCGAATCCGGGCGCAAAGGCTCCATCAATTCGATGCGCGCGTTCGGGAGCTCGACGTAGGCGAGCCGCACGCCTTGCTCCTCGTTCACTTTCGCGGCGCCGGCCTCGAGTCCGTAGATTTCTTTCAGCCGCTGCGCCGCGGCTTGCAGGCTCGGCACGGCGATCGATACGTGCGACAGTCCGGTAATCATTGCGACCCCCTAAACGACCTTTTCGGCGCGCAGCTGCGCGATGCGCTCGGCGGAGAGACCCAGCTCCGTGCCGAGCACCTCCTCGGTGTGCTGCCCGAGGAGCGGCGGCGCGCGCCGGATCGCCTCGGGCGTGCCGCTGAAGCGGAACGGAATCCCTACCATCTTGAGATCGCCCGCCTTCGGATGCTTCACCGTCCGCACCATCCGGCGCGCCAGCGTATGCGGGTCGGTGAGCGCCTCCGCAACGCTGTTGATCGGGCCGCACGGCACGCCGGCCGCACGCAGCTTGCCGATCCAGGCGGCGGATGGCTCGCGCTGCAACGCGTGCGCGATCAGGGCGTCGAGCGCCTCGCGGTTGATCACCCGATCCGGGTTCTTCGCGAAACGGGGATCGCGCCCCCATTCGGCGTATCCGATGGTCTCCGCGAACCGCGCGAACTGCGCATCGTTGCCCACCGCCACCGCGATCAGGCCGTCGGCGGTCGGATAGGTCGTGTAGGGGACGACGCTGGGATGACCGTTGCCGTAGCGGCGCGCGTCCTTGCCCGAAACCAGGTAGTTCGAGGCGACATTGATCAGCATCGCGATGCCCGAATCGTAGAGGCACAACTCGACGTGCTGGCCGCGCCCGGTGCGGTTGCGCGCGGCAAGCGCGGCGAGGATCGCGTTGCAGGCGTAGAGGCCGGTCACCACATCGACGATGGCGACCCCGTACTTCGTGGGCGTGCCGTCCGGCTCGCCGCAAATGCTCATCAGCCCGGACTCGGCCTGCAGGATGAAGTCGTAGCCGGGCAGCGCCGCGTCGGGCCCGCTCGACCCGTAGCCGGTGATCGAGCAGCGGACGACGCGTGGCGCGTTCTTCTCCAGCCACGCGTTCGTGATGCCCCACTTCTCGAGCGTGCCGAGCTTGAAGTTCTCCACCAGCACGTCGGCTTTCTTCACGAGCTGCGCGAGTACTTCCTGGCCCGCCTTCACCCCCATGTTGAGCGTGAGCGAGCGCTTGTTGCGGTTGACGCCGAGGAAATACGCCGACTCGCCATTGACGAAAGGCGGACCCCAGGTGCGTGTGTCGTCGCCCGCGCCGGGCGGCTCGACCTTGATCACGTCCGCGCCCATGTCGCCGAGCATCTGCGTGCACAGCGGCCCCGCGAGGATGCGCGTCAAGTCGAGCACGCGCAGCCCTTCGAGCGCGCCGCTGGCCTTCTCAGTGCTCATCACCCACCACTCATTACACTTTTTTGCGCACGGCAGGCGGCTCGTTCAGGTTCTTCTCCAGGCCGCGCAGGTAGCCGTCCAGCTCGCGCTTCGCGCGCAGCCGGAACCTCTGGAAGTCGGGCGGTCGCCCCGCGAGGAACGCGTTCATGCCCTCCTTCGCTTCCTCCGAGCCCCACACGTGCGCGAGCAGCTCCATGCCGTGCTGCCACGACGAATAGAGGTTATCCGACTCGAAGTTGAGCGATTTCTTGGTCATGCGGAGGGTAAGCGCGCTGTGGCCTTTCAGGGTCTCGCACCACTTGAGCGTTTCCTTCCGCAGGTCCTTCTGCGGCACGCACTTGTTGATGAGCCCGACCTCGACCGCTTCCTTCGCCGTGAAGCGGCGCGCGCAGAAGATCATCTCGCGCGCGAGGCGCTCGCCGATCAAGCGCGGGATGTACTGGGTCGCGCCCACCGTCGGGCAGGCGCCCACCCGGGCGCCGGTCTGGCCCAGCACGGCATTCTCGGAGGCGATCACGAGATCGCACCACAGCGCGAGCTCGTGGCCACCGCCCATGCACCAGCCGTTCACCATCGCGATCACGGGGACCGGCAGGCCGCGGATCGTCATCGCGAGTCCGAGCATGCGGTCGTTCCACATGGTGGCGTTCGTAAAGTTCAGCCGCTTCATTGCGTGGAAGTCGCCGCCCGCGGAAAACGCCGTGTCGCCCGCGCCGGTCACCACCGCGCACGCGATGGAAGGGTCCTCGCGGGTGGACTTGAGCGCGTCGATCATCTCGTCGAGCGTCTGCTCGCGGAACGCATTGAGCACGCGCGGGCGGTTGATCGTGACCCAGGCAACCTGATCTCTCACCTCGTAGAGGATGTCCCGGTAATTCCGGGTCGTGGACTGCGCGGCCGGCTTTGGCGCGGCGCGAGCCGCCGCTTTGCTGCTCTTTGCGGGCATGTGATTCCTTGTCGGGGTCGGCGGTTGATGTTGAAGCGGGGAGAGCGGAGTTTACCGCATTGAGACCGCGGGAGCGCTGCGCTACCATCCGGTGACTAGAGCCTATCTCAACAATAGGCGTGGGCCCGCGGGCCGCCACGACGGGAGGGGAATCCATGAAACGCGCTGCCGGTTTTCTGTTCGCGATCTGCGCACCGCTGGTCTGCACGGCGGCATTCTCGCAGGCCTACCCCGCCAAGCCGATCCGTTTCATCGTACCGTTCGTGCCCGGTGGGCCGACAGACACGCAAGCACGCTGGGCTGGACAGCAGCTCAGCGCGGCGTTCGGGCAGCCGGTGATCGTCGAGAACCGCCCCGGAGCAGGCGGGGTTCCCGGAACCGAAGCGGTCGTGAAGAGCGCGCCGGATGGCTACACGCTGCTTGCCGGCAATCCCGGCCCGCTGACGATCGCGCCGAGCGCGCGGGCGCAGTTGTCCTACGATCCTCTGCGCGATCTCGCGCCGATCTTCCTCATCGCCAAGAGCTCGTCCTGCCTCACGTCAAATCCCAGTCTCCCCGCAAAAGGAATAAAGGAGTTCATTGCGCTGGCGAAGGCGCAGCCCGGCAAGATCAACTACGCGACTCCGGGCGTGGGCACCGTCGGACACTTCGCGACGGAACTGTTCACTACCCAGGCAGGCATCAAGTTGAACCATGTTCCGTACAAGGGTGCGGCCCAATACCTGGTCGATCTGCTATCTGGCAACATGGACGTGGCGTTCGTGCAATTCGCCCAGTCCGCGCCGCTCGTCAAGCAGGGCAAGCTGCGCTGCCTCGGGGCGTCATCCCGCGCGCGCACGCCGCTGCTGCCGGAGGTGCCGACCATTGCGGAACAGGGTCTCAAGGATTTCGAAAGCTTCAACTGGAACGGCGTGCTGGTGCCCGCCACCACGCCGAAGACCATCATCGCCCGGATTTACGAAGTGCTGTCCAAGCAGCTTGCCACCCCCGAAGCGCGCGATCTGTACACCCTGCAGGGACATGACCTGGGCGGTCTGGGACCGGAAGAGTACGCGGCTTTCCTGCGGGCGGAAACGGAGAAGTGGGCGAAAGTCGCGAAGGCAGCGGGCATACCGAAACAGTGAATCAACACAGAACGAGCCATGGCTGAGAATAAGGAACCTGCCTATTTCATGTATTTCCCGGGCAACTACCGCTGGTCGGCGGCGTTCATCAACATGATCGGCTCGATCGCCTACGGCGGGGCGGAAATCGGCGAGCTGCACAAGATCGGCCGCATGCTGAAGGACAGAGGGCCGGAGGACGACGAGGCATGGTTCAGGGCCTGCGTGAAAGTCGCCAACGGCGTGCGCGCCTACGCCGGGAAATGGGACAAGTCCGGGCACCGCTACGCCGCCGCGCACGCCTACTTGCGCGCCTGCAATTACTATCAGATGGGCGAACGCTTCCGCACGCCCAAGGACCGGACCGGGCTCGACGCCTACCGCAAAGGCGTCGAGTGCTTCCACCGCCACGTCGCGCTGACCGACCTCAGGATCGAGATCGTCGAGGTCCCGTACGAGAACGGCAGCCTGCCCGGCTACTTCGTGCACGCGCAGAACGCGAAGGGCAGGCACGCTCCCTGTGTGGTGTT
>JAHZNX010000031.1 GCA_020028375.1 Betaproteobacteria bacterium
GCCCCGCGTCCGTTCGATCGCGCTGGGGTCAAGCGGCGGCTCACCGTCCGTCTTGACCCGTAGTTCGATCGCGCCGAGGTCAAACGGCGACTTGTCGTCCGTTTTGACCGGAATGTTAAAGCGCCGGTACTCGCCTTTCTGCATCGCCGACCCGTCGTAGACGACGCACGCGGCAACGGCCGCCTCGCCCATGGTATGGCTCACGTCGAAGCATTCGATGCGGTGCGCCGATTCCGGCAGATCGAGCAGCTGCTGCAGCGCCGTCAGACGCGCTTCCTGGGTCGCCAGCGAACCCAGCGCCTGGCCAGCGCCGAGCTCGGCGTTTCTTGCGGCCATCTCGAGCCACGCCTTGCGCGCGCCCGCAGGCTTGACCGCGATCTGCACCTTGTGGCCCGCGCGTTCGGCGAGCAGATCCTCGAGCGGCCGTGCGTCCAGTTCCGCCCCGACCACGATCTGAGGCGGCACGCCGTGCTGGGAATAGTGCTGCAGCACGAACGCCTCCAGCACCTGCTCCGGGCTGCAGTCCTCCGCATTGCGCGGGTAGAAGTTCTTGTCGCCGAGGTGCCGTCCGCCGCGGACCATCGCAAGGTTGACGCAAACGATGCCGCTTGCGCGGCCGCACGCGATCACGTCGGTATCCTCGCCCTCCCCGCTCACGAACTGCTTTTCACGCACCTTGCGCAGCGCCGTGATCTGGTCGCGGTACGCAGCCGCTTCCTCGTAACGCATGCCCTCCGAGGCGGCGTTCATCCGCGCGGCCAGCCGCTCGATGACCTCGTCCTCCTTCCCTGCCAGAAACAGGGCAGCGGCGGCGACGTCCTCGGCATAGGCGCTTTCACTGACCAGACCCACGCACGGCGCGGTGCAGCGCCGGATCTGGTGCAGCAGGCACGGCCGTGACCGGTTGCTGAACACGGAGTCCTCGCAGGTGCGGATGCGGAACGCCTTTTGCAGGAGCTGAATGCTCTCCCGTACCGCGCCCGCGTTGGGAAACGGCCCGTAGTAGCGGTGTCGCTTATCGAGGCTGCCGCGGTGGAATCCCAGGCGCGGAAAACGATGCCCGCTCAGCATCAAGTACGGATAGGATTTATCGTCACGAAACAGTATGTTATAGCGTGGCGCCAGGGTCTTGATCAGGTTGTTCTCGAGCAGCAGCGCCTCGGCCTCGGAACGCGTAACGGTCGTCTCCACGGCCGCCACCTGCTCGAGCATCAGCTGAATGCGCGGCGAGCCCCCGCCGCCGGCTTTCTGGAAATACGAGGCGACCCGCTTCTTCAGGTCGAGAGCCTTGCCGACGTAGAGCACCTCGCCCGCGCCGCTCACCATGCGGTAGACGCCGGGCAGATGCGGCAGGCTGGCGATGGTGGCGGCGGAGTCGAACACGACGGGACCTGATAAAATTACGCGCTTTTTTCGGAGAGTATGGCGAAATGGCGAAAGTCCTGGCAACCGACATCCGCGCCGGCAACCTGATCGAATTGGACAAGCGCGTGTGGCGCGTCCTCAAGTCCTATCACGTCCATGTCGGTGGCCGCGGCGGCGCCTTCATGCAGGTCGAGATGAAGGACATCGAGTCCGGCACCAAGAGGAACGAGCGCATCCGCACCGAGGACAAGATCGAGCGCGCCTATGTCGAGCCGCGCTCCATGCAGTACCTCTACAACGACGGAGCCAGCTACGTCTTCATGGACCAGGAGACCTTCGAGCAGCTCGCGCTTCCGCAGGAGCTGCTCGAGGGGCAGTCCGGCTACCTCGTTCCCAACATCGACGTGCAGGTCAATTTTCACAATGACCGCCCGATCGGCGTGCAGCTGCCCCCCACCGTGACGCTTACCGTGATGGAAACCGAGCCCAATCTCAGGGGCGCGACCGCAACTGGTTCCTTCAAGCCCGCCAAGACCGACACCGGCATCACCGTGATGGTGCCGCAGTTCGTCGCGGAGGGCAGCCGCATCAACGTCAACACCGATACCGGCGAGTACATCGACCGCGCCTGATGAGTTTCCGGCCAGATGGTCGCCTGACCATCCGCCGCTGACCATTTGCCCTCTCCGCTCGGGAGAGGGGGAAGGGGTGAGGGATCGCGGCCGTCACGCGAGAGGCAACTCGCCCTCCCGCTTGCCAAGGGCCGCGACCGCCTGCAGCGCGCGGGCGTAGCGCGCGTCCTCGCGTAGCCTTGGCATGCCTCCCGCCAGTAGCCTGCCGTGCATGCGGGCAAGCCGCGCGAGGCTCACTGCCGGCATCGCATAGCCCAGGTTGTCGAGCAGGTCGTCCACTGCCTGCGGACTGTTGCAGAGCAAAACCATGTCGCAACCGGCGCCGAGCGCCGCCCGGGCGCGTTCCGTCACGCCGCCCGCACCACGGGCTCCTTCCATGCTCAGATCATCGCTGAAGATCACGCCGTCGAATCCGAGCCTTCCGCGCAACACCTGCTTGAGCCACACCGTTGAGTATCCCGCCGGCCGGTCGTCCACCTTCGGATAGATCACGTGGGCGGGCATGATGCCGCCGAGCCCTGCCTCGATCAAGCGCCGGAACGGCACCAGGTCCGCTGCCTCGATCGCCTCGTAGGTCCGCTCGTCGACCGGCACCTCGTGGTGCGAATCGGCGCTCACGTGCCCGTGCCCGGGAAAATGCTTGCCAACCCCGTTCATGCCCGCCTGCCGGAATCCGTGGAGCACCGCGCGCGCGAGTTCCCCGATCACGCGCGGGTCGGAATGGAATGCCCGGTCGCCGATCACGCTGCTCGCGCCCCGGTCGATATCCAGCACCGGCGCGAGGCTGAGGTCCACCCCGTGCGCGAGCAGCTCGGTGGCCAGCACGAAGCCCACCTCCTGGGCCAGTTGCCGCGCCTCCTGCTGCGCATGGTCCCAGGCCCAGCCGAGCTCGCGCATGGCGGGGAGCGCCGCGAAGCCGTCGCGGAAACGCTGCACCCTCCCGCCCTCGTGATCGACCGCGATGACGAGCGGCGGGTTGCGCAGCGCGTGGATCTCCTCGGTCAGCCCGGCGAGCTGCCCCGCGCTGAGGTAGTTGCGGGTGAACAAAATCACCCCGCCCGCGAGGGGATGGATGAGCCGCCTGCGGTCCGCGTCGGTGACATGGGTCCCTTCGACGTCGAGCATCACGGGGCCGAGCGGGATGCTGCGCGTCGTCACTCCGCCTCCAGCACCACACAGGCACAGGCAAGGCTCATCTCGTCGCTGAGGGTCAGGTGATGCCTGACGATGCCGCGGCTCGAAACCAGCCGCTCCAGGTTCGGGTGAAACGCGAACCCGGGCTTGCCCGACCTCTCCTGGACTACGCTAATGCACTGCAGCGTCACCGGGTAGCGGAAGCCGGTTCCCATCGCCTTGGAAAAGGCCTCCTTCGCCGCGAACCGGTTCGCGAGGAACAGCACCGGTCTGGCCGTCCGGAGATAGCCTGGCCACTCGAGCGGCGTCAGCACACGCCGGGCGAAGCGCTCGCCGTACTTCTCCCGCAACCGCGCGATGCGCTGGGTCTCCACAAGATCGATGCCGATGCCGAGAATCATCGCGCGGACTCGAGCAGGCCCTTCATCTCGCGCACGGCCCGACCCATGCCCACGAACACGGCCCTGGCGACGATGGCGTGGCCGATGTTGAGCTCGCCGATCTGGGCAATCGCGGCGATCGGCTTGACGTTGTCGTAATTGAGCCCGTGTCCGGCATTCACTCGCAGGCCGCTTTCCGCCGCATATTCCGCGGCGGCGCGGACCTTCTCGAGCTCCCGCCGCCTGCTTCCCGCACCACCGGCTCCGGCGTAACCCCCGGTATGCAGCTCGATTACGGGCGCGCCCGTTTTCAGCGCGGCATCGATCTGGCGGCGGTCAGCGTCGATGAACAGCGACACCCGGATGCCCGCCGCAGCGAGCTCCCGGCACGCCCGCCCGACGCGCCTCAATGCGCCCGCCACGTCGAGTCCGCCCTCGGTGGTGAGCTCGGCGCGCCGCTCCGGCACCAGACAGACGTCATGGGGGCGCACGCGCCTGGCGAACGCGATCATTTCCGGGGTCACCGCCGCTTCCAGATTCATCCGCGTCCGCAACGCCTTGCGCAGGACGACGACGTCGTGGTCCTGGATGTGCCTGCGGTCCTCGCGCAGGTGCAGTGTGATGTAATCGGCCCCCCCATCCTCGGCGGCGCGCGCCGCTTCCAGGGGGCTCGGATACTCCGTCCCCCGTGCCTGCCGCAGGGTGGCGACGTGATCGATATTGACGCCCAGCAGAATCATAATTCTTGCAGATCGCGCAAGAGCTGCCGGGTGTGCAGGACCTGGTTGCCGAGGCAGTGGTTGATCAGCGTCCGCATCAAGAGCTTGCTCTGTTGCTGCGTCGCCGCGCTGGTAAAAACGCCGGACTGCATGTCGAGCAGTGTCTGGCCCGACAATTCTACCCCGTTCCGCGGGGCGCCGGCCGCGCCGACCGGGCCGCGCTCGACGACGTAGACGTAGCTCTCCTCGCGCGCGACCGGCGAGCCGCGCTCGACGTCACGATCGAGTATGACCGCGTAACCGAGCTCGCGCAGCAGGCACATCTCGAATCGCCGCAGCACCGCCGCCCGCTCGCCGTCGTCTGCGAGCGCTGCGAGCGTTTCTTCGTAGACCAGGAACAGCTGCTCGTGCGGATCGTCGCGCGCAAGCAGCTTCAGCAGCAGCTCGTTGAGATAGAACCCGCAGATCAGCGCCTCGCCCTTGAGCGGGCAGTAGGCGCCGCGCCACTCGGCCCGCGTCAGCGTGCCCAGCTCGCCGCGCCCGCTCCATGACAGGAGCAGCGGCTGGAACGAGAGCAGGACCCCGCGCAGCGCCGATTTCGGCCGCCGCGCGCCGCGCGCCATCAGCGCCACCCGGCCGTGGTCGCGCGTGTAGGCTTCCACGATCAGGCTGGTCTCGCGATACGCGTAGCTGTGCAGCACGAATGCGGGTTGCGCGTCGCGCCGGAGCTTCTCCCTCATCCGCCCGCCCTCATCCCTCAGTCATCGAAGCCCATGCGCCTGAGCGTGGCTGCGCTCTCCGCCCAGCCGCGGCTCACCTTCACCCAGACCTCCAGGAACACCTTGCTGCCGAACAGCCGTTCCATATCCCGGCGCGCCTGCGAGGCGATCGTTTTCAGCTGCTTGCCGCCCTTGCCGATCACGATGGCTTTCTGGCTTTTCTTGTCCACCACGATCGAGGCGTGGATGGTGCGCAGGCCGCCCTCCTGCCGGAAGCGGTCGATCTCGACGGTCGAGGCGTACGGCAGCTCCTCGCCGAGCAAGCGGAACAGCTTCTCCCGCAGCAACTCCGCTGCCAGGAACCTCTCGTTGACTGTAGTGATGTCATCCGCGTCGTGCACCGGCGGCCCTTCGGGCAGCAGCGCGACGATCACGTCGAGCAACTCGCTCACCTGCCAGCCCTTCGTCGCCGAAATCGGGATGATCGCCTCGAACGCGCGCAGCCCCGCAAGCCGGGAAATGAACGGAAGCAGGAGATTTCTGTCCCGGACGCTGTCCGTCTTGTTGATGGCGAGGATCACCGCGCGGCGCCCGGCCAGCAGCGCCGCGACGGCCGCGTCGCGCTCGCCGTATTGCAGGGCTTCCACCAACCATACGACGGCGTCGACGTCCTGCAGCCCGGCCGTCACGCCGCGGTTCATGGCGCTGTTCAGGGCGGATCGATATTCCGTCTGGTAGCCCGGGGTGTCGACGAACACGATTTGCGCGTCCGGGCGCGTGACGATGCCGGTCAGGCGCTGGCGCGTTGTCTGCGGACGGCCGGAGGTGATGCTCAACTTGCAGCCGACCAGGCGGTTGAGCAGCGTCGATTTGCCGACGTTGGGCCGTCCCACCAGCGCCACGCGGCCGGCACGGTGCACCGCTCCGGCTTCAGGCGCGGCTTGCACGCTCATAGGCCTGCCGCGCCGCCTCCTGCTCGGCGCTGCGACGGCTCGCGCCCTCCCCCAGCGAGCGGATCCCGAGCTCGGAGATCACGCATTCGACCTGAAACTGCTGCTGGTGCGCCTCGCCGCGCGTCGCCACCACCGCGTATTGCGGCAGCGCGAGCTTCCGCCCCTGCAGATATTCCTGCAACAGGGTCTTGGGATCCTTCCCCGAGACTGCGGGGTCGATGGCATCGATGACGCCGCCCAGCAGGACGCGCACCACATTGCGCGCCGCGGTGAAGCCGCCGTCCAGGAACGCCGCGCCGACCACCGCTTCCACCGCGTCGGCGAGTATGGAGGGTCGTCGCGCCCCGCCACTCTTCAGCTCTCCCTCGCCCAGCCGCAGCCGCGCGCCAAAGGCGAATTGCTGCGCGCTGGCGGCAAGCGACTGCTGGTTGACCAGGTTCGCGCGCAGCCGCGACAGCTCGCCTTCGGGAAGGTCGGGGAACTTGTGATACAGCTCGAGCGCCACCACGCAGTTGAGCACGCTGTCGCCGAGATACTCCAGGCGCTCGTTGTGAGCGGGGCCGTAGCTGCGGTGGGTCAGTGCCCGCCGCAGCAGTTCCGGGTCGGAGAAGCGGTGACCGATCGCGAGGTCGAGCTCTCCCGGTTCCATTACCGGTCATTGCGGAAATAGCTCATACACTATTTCCCCAACTGTACTTTTCCCCTCTCGGCTCGGGAGAGGGGGAAGGGGTGAGGGTCGAACGGCGCACATCATTTACTCGAAGCCTGATTGACGGCCCCCTATTTGCCGGACGTCGGGTAGTAATCCATGCAAGCCCGGATGTTGAACACGATCGGCACGCACACCGAGTACTCGAAGCTCAGCACGACGCGGTCCCCGGTCTTGGTGATGATGATGTCCCTGGCCTTCACCGAGCTGATGTTCTCGATCGCCGAGCGCCGGTCGAACAGATCCTCCACGACACGGCGCACGCCGGAGCGCCCCTCGGGATCGTTGGCGACGGCCTTCAACTGCGCCTGGATGGACAGGAACTCGATATAGGGCGGGCCGATCTTGAAGAGCAGCAGCGCGGCGAACACCGCCACCACCGACCACATCAGGAAGCCCGACAAGGTGATGCCTTTCTGTCTACGCATGGTCCGTCCTTCTCAGTTGATGAGCTGTCCGATGCGCTTGAAGTCGTCGAAATTCCACCAGATCAGGAATGCCTTGCCGACGATGTGCGACTCGGGCACGAATCCCCAGTAGCGGCTGTCACTGCTGCTGTCCCGGTTGTCTCCCATCAGGAAATAGTGACCCGGCGGCACGGTGCAACTGAAGCCCGCCTCATTGTAGGCGCAATTTTCGCGGAAGGGAAAGAGCCGCACGCCCGACAGGTGCACGCCGGGAATTTCCGCCTGCAGCAGCACCGCGTGCTGGTGCTCTCCCAGCGTCTCGGTCAGGCGCTGCGCCGCGACGAAATTATGGCCGGACTCGATGTAGTGGTACTCGCCGTCCGTCTTGATCCTGATCTCCTCGCCGTTGATCGACAGCCGCTTGTTGCGGTAGGAAATGCGGTCGCCCGGCAGCCCCACCACGCGCTTGATGTAATCGAGCGCCGGGTTCTCCGGGTAGCGGAATACCATGACCTCCCCGCGCTGCGGAGCGTTCATGTCGGCGACCTTCACGTTGACGATCGGCAGCCGGATCCCGTAGGTGAACTTGTTGACCAGGATGAAATCGCCCACCAGCAGCGTCGGCAGCATCGATCCCGAGGGGATCTTGAACGGCTCCACCAGGAACGACCGCAGCAGGAACACTACGAGGATCACCGGGAAGAAGCTCTTCGGATACTCCACCCACCACGGCTCGGCACGGCCCGCGGGACGCCGCCGGCGCAGCCAGTAGCGGTCGAGAGCCCACACCGCGCCGGTCGCGACGAGCAGCAGGAACAGGATCAGCGCGAAGTTCATTTTTCCACCTGCAGGATCGCTCGAAATGCCTCCTGCGGAATCTCGACGCTGCCCACCTGCTTCATGCGCTTCTTGCCCGCCTTCTGTTTCTCGAGCAGCTTCTTCTTGCGTGTGATGTCGCCGCCGCTCGCGCCCGCGGTGCTGGGCGTTCTCGCGGTGGACGATCAGCGAGAGGGCATCCACGCGTTCGCCGTTGATCAGGATATCGAGCCGCACCAGGTCGCCGGCGCGGTACTCCAGGAATTCGTAATCGAGCGAGGCGTAGCCGCGCGATGCCGACTTCAACCGGTCGAAGAAGTCCATCACGACCTCGTTCAACGGCAGCTCGTAGGTCAGCATCACCTGCCGCCCCAGGTACTGCATGTTGCGCTGCACGCCGCGCTTCTGGTTGCAGAGCGTAAGGACCGGCCCGACATAGTCGTGCGGCGTCAGGATCGAGGCCTTGATGACGGGCTCGCGGATCTCGGCAACGGCGCCGGGGTCCGGGAGGCGCGACGGGTTCTCGATCTCCAGCACCGCGCCGTCGCGCCTGAGCACCTGGTAGACCACGGTGGGCGCGGTGGTGACGAGATTCATGCCGTACTCGCGCTCCAGCCGCTCCTGGACGATGTCGAGATGCAGCAGTCCGAGAAAGCCGCAGCGGAAACCGAAGCCCAGCGCCTGCGAGGACTCCGGCTCGTAGCGCAGCGAGGCGTCGTTCAAGTGCAGTTTCTCCAGCGCGTCCCGCAGCGCCTCGAAGTCGCCCGGATCGACCGGATAGAGCCCGGCGAACACCTGCGGCTTGATCTCCTTGAAGCCCGGCAGAGGCTCCCGCGCGGGGCGCCGCTCGAGCGTCACCGTGTCGCCGACGCGCGCGGCCTTCAGCTCCTTGATGCCGGCGGTGACGAAACCGACCTCGCCGGCGGCGAGGGCGTCCTTCTCCCGCGCTTTCGGCGTGAACACGCCCACCTGCTCGCACTGGTAGCTCGCGCCGGTGGACATCAGCAGGATGCGGTCCTTGGGCTTCAATGCCCCGTCTACGACGCGCACCAGCATGACCACCCCGACGTAGTTGTCGAACCACGAATCGATGATCAGCGCCTTCAGCGGGCCGTCCGGACGGCCAGATGGGGGCGCGATGCGGTGAATCACGGCTTCCAGGATTTCGGGGACGCCCTCGCCGGTCTTGGCGCTCACCCGCAGGGCGTCGCGCGCGGGGATGCCGATGATGTCCTCGATCTCGCTCACCACGCGCTCCGGCTCGGCCTGCGGCAGGTCCATCTTGTTGAGCACCGGGATCACGTCCACCCCCTGCTCGGTGGCGGCGTAGCAGTTGGCGACGGTCTGGGCCTCGACGCCCTGCGAGGCGTCCACGACGAGCAGCGCCCCCTCGCAGGCCGCCAGCGAGCGCGACACCTCGTAGGAGAAATCGACGTGCCCGGGCGTGTCGATCAGATTGAGCAGGTACTGATTGCCGTCGCGGGCGCGGTACTGGAGCGCCGCCGTCTGGGCCTTGATGGTGATGCCGCGCTCGCGCTCGAGATCCATCGAGTCGAGGACCTGCTCCTCCATCTCGCGCTCCGCCAGCCCGCCGCACAGCTGGATGAAGCGGTCGGCGAGCGTCGACTTGCCGTGGTCGATATGAGCGATGATCGAGAAATTGCGGATACGCTGCATCGAAAAGGGCACCGGTCAGTGCCCCCAAAGCCGCGTATTTTATCCGGAATCAGAACTAGAGCCTATCTCAATGATAGGCTCTCTCAGCCAGCATCGACCCGCATCGGAATGTAGAGCGAATTGGCTCCGCGGCGCACCAGCAGCGCCACGATGCTCCCCTTGTCGAACTGTCCCATCATCTGGTTGAACTGCTCGACCGACTTCACGTCCTGGTTGTTGATGGCCAGGATCACGTCGCCGCGTCGCACGCCGGCGCGCTGGCCCGCGCCCTGAACGTTCTCGACCAGGACACCGCCGGAAACCTTGAGCTCCTTGCGCTGGGTGTCGGTCAGCTCGGACAGCGCCAGCCCGTACTGGCTCGGAACCGCGGCCGGCGGCTTGCCGCCGCGCCGCGACTGCCGCGTCGCGCGGTCGTCCTGCATCTCCGCCACGATCACCTGCATGTCGCGTGCGTCCTTGTTGCGCCAGACCTGCATGGTCACCTTGGCGCCCGGCCGCGTCGCGCCGACGATCCGCGGCAGGTCCTCCGAGGACGCCACCGCCTTGCCGTCGAAGCGCAGGATGACGTCGCCCGGCTCGACACCCGCCTTGTCGGCCGGCCCGCCCTTCTCGACCGAATTGACCAGCGCGCCTTGCGGCCGCGCGAGCCCGAAGCCGTCGGCCAGCTCCTTGGTAAGCGGCTGGATCACGACGCCGATCCGTCCCCGCGTCACCTTGCCGGTCGTGCGCAACTGCTGGGCGATGTCGTTGGCAACGTCAATCGGTATCGCAAACGACAGGCCCATGAAGCCGCCGCTCTTGCTGTAGATCTGCGAATTGACGCCGACCACTTCGCCGCGCAGGTTGAACAGGGGCCCGCCCGAGTTGCCGGGATTGACGGCCACATCGGTCTGTATGAAGGGAACGTAGTTCTCCTGCGGCAGGGAGCGCCCCTTGGCGCTCACGATGCCGGCCGTCACCGTGTTCTCGAAGCCGAAGGGCGAGCCGATCGCCAGCACCCACTCGCCGACCCGCAGCTTGCCCGGATCTCCGAAACGGACCGCGGGGAGCCCCGTCGCCTCGATCTTGATGAGCGCGACATCCGTGCGGCGGTCGGCGCCAATGACCTTGGCCTTGAACTCGCGCTTGTCGGACAGCTTCACGGTGATTTCTTCGGCAGTCTCGACCACGTGGGCATTGGTCAGGATGTAGCCGTCCTGGCTGATGATGAAGCCCGACCCGAGCGACTGCGACTGGAACTCGCGCGGCCCCGGCTGGGGGATGAAGCGCCGGAAGAACTCGTAGAACGGATCGTCCTCCTGCAGGTTCGGCGCCTGCGGCAGCAGGGGATTCCGCACCGACTGCGAGGTGCTGATGTTCACCACTGCCGGCCCCTGCTTCTCGACCAGCTCGGTGAAATCGGGCAGCTGCGCCGCGGCCGCAGCCGGCGCCGCAATGAGGAGCAGCACGAGTACTAGGCGTTTGAGCATATTGAATCTCGATGGTCCTGCAATGATTGCTGAAATGGCCGCGGCCGGGAGCCCCGGCACGACGCTACCTGGCGCGCCCACCCCTGAATTCGAGAGAATTGGCGACCTGCATCACCGTCGCGGCAGGTGTTTCCCCAAGCACCGTAACCAGGTGATCCGCCACCGGGCGGACGTAGATATTGACCGCCCCCTGGTGGGACAGGCTGTTGACCGGCCGTGCCTTGGGCAGCGGCTCGATGAAAACCGAAATTGCGGCGAGTCCGTCGGAATACACGATGTGGGACACCATCGCGGTGCGTCCGGCGATGGAGCGCTTCAATTCGGTCAGCTTCCTGAATCCGGCCGGCTGCTGCGTCAGCGTCCATCCGGTATCGGCCGGCACATCGCTCAACACCAGCGACGAATGATCGACTTTCCAGGTCCGGCTTTTCGCCGCGTAGCGCGATCGCACCTGGTCGCGGCTGAAGTGGCCGCCGATCCTCACTTCGGTAAAGGCGAACGATTCGAGCGGCCGGTTCTTCTCGCTGAAGGTGCGCGCGCGCAACGGGAGTCCGGAGGCCGCTTCGGCGCAGAACTGGTGGCCGTAGCGCAACCGGTCCTTCGGCTCGAGCACAATCACCTGGCAATCCAGTCCCGCCACGCGGTCCATTGCGGCGACGATCACCGTGTAATTATCGGAGACGCCGCTCAACTGCTCCGGAAAAAGTGCCGGGAACCGGCGCGTGCTGCGCGGCTCCACGATCACGGTCTTCGTGTCGGGAAGGTAGCAGCTCACCTGGTCGTTGGTGCGGATCACCTCGCGCACCGGCCCGTCGAGCGTCTCCAGCTTCTCGAACTCGCCGCCCGCGGGGTTGACGAAATGGGCAATCCGGGAGGTCTCGACGCGGTCGGCATACTGGTAGACGAAGATGCCGCTGTAATTGAGCCGTCGCGACGCGCTTGCCATCTTGGTGAGCCAGCCGATCCCGTCCAGCTCCGCGGCGGGAACTGGAGTCGCGAATACCAGCAGAACGATGAGCCGCGCAGTCTTCACGCCCGAAGCGATCCGGCCTGATAAGAGCCGCCGCCGGTCGCCCCCTTCCCTGCGGCAAGGCGCGGACATGCGCGGCAACTCGCGCCAACGCCGGAGCACCACTAGCGATCCTTGACCTGTCGGGAGCTCGATACGCCGCGGATATAGGGAGCCAAGCCCTGGATCTCGGTGCTCGGCGAGAATTCCTGGTGAGCGATCAGATACTCGTTCATCGTGCCGTCGTTGGGAACGCTCGCAAGCTGCGGCTCGACGGGGATTGCTGCAGGAGAAGGGGCGATCTGGGACTGGGCGACTTCGGGCTGTGGCACAAGGGGGTTGTTGAAAAAAGCCAGCCATCCGACGACCGCCACCGCGGACAGGGAAGCCGCGGCCGAAAGCGCGTAGGTCGCGAAGCGCCGGACCGCCGGGGGCCGCGGGGCCAGCACGGACGGCTCGCCGGCCAGCCGGGTGGCCAGGCGGCGCTCGAAATCCTGCGATAGCGCGGGTTCGCCCCGCAGCACATCGCCGATCAGATGAAAGGTATCCCAGCATTGACGCAGCTCCACGTCCTGCTTGACGCGCTCGACCTGCAGGCGCGTTTCGTGCGCGGCCAGCTCGCCGTCCATCCATTCCGAGATCTTGTTCATTTCACCATCTCCTGTCCTTCCGGGTGCCCAGCAGAGGCCTCAATCTCGCGGCGATCGCCTCGCGCGCCCGGAATATGCGCGACCGGACCGTGCCGATCGGGCAATTCATTATATTTGCAATATCCTCGTAGCTCAGCCCCTCGATTTCCCGCAGTGTGATCGCGGTCCTTAGCTCCTCAGGCAACCCGGCGAGGGTTTGGTTCACGGTTTCCGCCACCTGCCTGCTCATCAGCTCGTTCTCCGGCGTGTTGAGATCGCGCAGCTGCTCCCCTTCCTCGATGCCCTCCGCCTCCTCGCTGTCGATGTCGGTCGTGGTTGGCGCCCGCCGCCCCAGCGCCACCAGGTAGTTCTTGGCGGTATTGATCCCGATCCGGTACAACCATGTATAGAACGCGCTGTCACCCCGAAAACTCGGCAGCGCCCGGTAGGCCTTGATGAAGGCCTCCTGCGTCACGTCCTCGACCTCGGTCGAGTCGCGGATGAAGCGCGACAGCAGCCGGGCAAGCTTACGCTGGTACTTGCCCACCAGCAGTTCGAATGCATGCTTGTCGCCGCGCTGCGCGCGCTCGACCAACTGCTGATCGAGTTCGCGATCGCTCATCAAACCCGTCCCTGGCCTTCTTGTTTTGCGAGCCGAGCGGCAGGCTCGCCATTCAGAATGGCAAGTATACCTGCCCGGACCGTGTTCCGTTGCCGCGAAACCGATCGATATCTCACTGACAGGCCAGCCAAAAATTAGTTCAGTCGGTGCGGGTCCCGCAAACGCTCCCGGCAGGGCGGCATAACGATCCCTCGCCCCTTGCGCCCTCGGATTCAGGGGCGGCGGGCGTGCGGACCGGTCCAGAAGAAGCGCCGCTCCAGCAGGTCGAAGGTCCACTGGACGGCAAGCGCCATTACCGCGGCCGGCACGGCTCCCGCCAGCAGCAATGCGTGATCGTTGACCGCGAGCCCGGCCACGATGCGCTCGCCATAGCCCCCGGCACCGATGAAAGCCGCGATGGTGGCGGTTCCCACGTTGATGACGGCCGCGATTTTGATGCCCGCGAGTATCGTCCGCGCCGCGAGCGGGAGCTCGATCAGCCGCAGGCGCAACCAGTCGCTCAGCCCGAGGGCGGTCGCGGATTGCCGCAGCGATCCCGGCACACCGCCGAGCCCCGACTCCGTGTTGCGCACAATGGGCAGCAGCGAATAGAGAAACAACGCGATGATCGCAGGCAGCGATCCGATGCGATCGAGCGCGGCGATCAGGAAGGCGAGCAGCGCGAGAGACGGTATTGTCTGCAGCACCCCTGCCCCTCCCAGTATCCAGTGGCGCGCGCGCGGCACCCGGTCCGCGCAGATGCCGAGCGGCACGCCGATGAGCACTCCGAGCGCGAGGGAAGACGCCACCAGCACCAGATGCTCGAGGGTGAGCCTCCACAGGTCGGGGCCGCCCAGCGCACTGAGAAATGTCCGCGGCCTGCCCGGCGCTTCGAGTGCGTCCGTGGGGCCCGCGCCGAGAAACGATTTCGCGACCGACGGAAACGAGGCGCCCTTAAGCTCGACCGCCGCATTCATTGCCGTCATCTGTTCGCCACCGATGCGCCCCGCGAGCCTCCGCAGCGCCTCCCACGACCGCGGAAACTGCTGCTCGAACTCGCGCCGGTAGAGCATCACTGCATCGTACGCCGGAAAGAAATGCAGATCGTCTTCCAGCACCCGCAACCGGTAGCGCATGATCTTGGCGTCGGTCGAATACACATCGATGACGTCCACCTGGCCGCCCGCGAGCGCTTCGTAGGCGAGCCCGTGATCGAGGCCGCGGACGTCGGTGAACGCGAAGCGATAGGCCTCGCGCAACGCCGGCCAGCCATCCCTGCGATTGAGGAACTCCTGCGACAGCGCGAGCTTGAGGCGGGGATGCCGCGTCAGATCCGAGAGGCGCGTGACAGCCAGCTCCTGCGCGCGCGTTTCGCGCATCGCCAGGGCATAGGTATTGCCGAAGCCGAACGGGACGCCCGCCGCCAATCCATGGGGCGCCAGCAGCCGGTTGAGCTCCGGAAGGTCCGGCACGCGCTTCAGGCCCAGCAGCTCGAAAGCGATGGTGCCGGTGTACTCGGGGTAAGCGTGTATCGCCCCGCTCCTCAACGCGGAGTAGAGGATCGCGGTGTTGCCGAGCCCCTGGTGGTGCTGCGAGCGCGCCTCCCCCGCCGCCGCAACGGTGTGCGCCATGATCTCGCCCAGGATATAGGACTCGGTGAAGCGCTTCGAGCCGATGTGGACGACCGGCTGGGCGAGGCCCAGCGCGGGCGTCAGCAGGAGCGCAGCCAGGTGTAGCGTGAATTGCTTCATCGCACCGCAGTATGGCTGAAGCCCGGCGGCGCTGGCAAAATAGATCGTCCACCTGACATTGCCCGCGACCCATGCCACCGCGCGACTACCCACTCGAGCCGTTCTGGATGCCGTTCACCGCCAACCGCCAGTTCAAGGCGGCGCCGCGCATACTGGTGTCGGCCCGCGACATGCATTACGTGACCGAGGACGGGCGGCGGATACTCGACGGCACGGCGGGCCTGTGGTGCGTGAACGCCGGGCACTGCCGCCCGAAGATCGTCGAAGCGATCCGGCGCCAGGCGGATGCGCTCGACTATTCGCCGCTGTTCCAGATGGGCCATCCGGGAGAATTCCGCGCTGCGGCGCTGATCGCGCAACTCGCGCCGGAGGGGCTCGACCACGTGTTCTTCGCGAATTCGGGCTCCGAGGCGGTCGATACCGCGCTGAAAATCGCGCTCGCCTACCAGCGCGCCCGCGGGGAGGGACACCGCAACGTGCTGATCGGCCGCGAGCGGGGCTATCACGGCGTGGGTTTCGGGGGCATCTCGATCGGTGGCGTTCCCGCCACGCGCAAGGCGTTCGGAAACATGCTCGGGCGTGTTGATCACCTGCCCCACACGCACAACCTCGAGCGTAACGCGTTCAGCCGCGGGCAACCGGAGTGGGGCGCGCACCTGGCCGATGACCTGGAGACGCGCCTCATTCCGCTGCACGATGCCTCCAACATCGCGGCGGTGATCGTGGAGCCCGTTGCAGGCTCCACGGGCGTTCTGGTTCCCCCCAAGGGCTACCTGGAGAGGCTGCGCGCGATCTGCGACAAGCACGGCCTGCTGCTCATCTTCGACGAGGTGATCACGGGGTTCGGCCGCACCGGCCAGGCGTTTGCCGCGCAGACTTTTGGCGTGACCCCCGACATGATCACGTTCGCCAAGGGCGTAACCAGCGGCGCCGTGCCGCTTGCCGGCGTCATCGTGCGCCGCGAAATCTACGAGACGGTGGTGAACCGCGCGGCGCCCGATACGGTCGAGTTCTCCCACGGCTACACCTATTCGGGCCATCCCCTCGCCACCGCCGCGGCCGAGGCGACCCTTGCGCTCTACCACGAGGATAAGCTCTTTGAGCGCGCACGCGAACTCGCACCCCATTTCGAGCAGGCGCTGCACAGCCTGAAAGGCGCCGGCCCGGTGATCGACATCCGCAACTTCGGGCTGATGGCGGGCATTGAGCTCGAGCCTCTGCCGGGAAAGCCGGGGGTGCGCGGCTACCAAACGTTCCTCAAGTGCTTCGAGAAGGGGGTCATGATCCGGGTCACCGGCGACATCATTGCGTTGTCACCGCCGCTCATCATTAGCAAGGCACAGATCGACGATCTGGCCGGCACGATCGGTTCGGTGCTGCGCGCAGCCGCGTAGCGGCCGTCAGATCCGCTGCATGTCGCGCGCGCCGAGCTCGACCAGGCAGTGGTCGATCCACCCGGCGGCGAGCTTTTCCTGCACCGAATTCTGGCGCAGCCTGGCATCCAGCGCCGACCAGTCCACGCGGTCGAGCGGCTGGTCCTGGTTGAAGCAGGAAAAGACGTAGCTCACCTTGCCGCTCTTCTCATCCACGTGCGGCTGCAGGCACTGGGCACAGATCTCCTTCATCATGCATTGCATCGGCGAATTGATCGATCCGATGCCCCGGTGGCCCGGCTTGAGATAGGGCTTGAGCAACTCGTGCCGCGCGCGCGCCACCGCCGCCATCATGCGGTCCGAGCCGATGGCCATGATGCGGTCTGCGGCATTGAAGGCGATCGGCTGCCCGCCCAGGGCGCCGCTTGCGTACGCGTGCATGCCCTGCACGATGTTGCCGACGAAGCTCTTGTCCTGCGAGCGCTCGGGCGTGAACCCCGGCTCCTCGTCGCAGCACCACACCACGGCGTCCGAGGCCGCTTCGATCTCCCCGATCTTGTAGCGGTCCATCATGTGCTTGTAACCCGCGAAGTACAGCACCCGGTTCCCGGCGCGCCGCATCGCCTGGCCGATCGAGAACAGCACTGCGTTGCCGAGCCCTCCCCCTGCGAGTATGACGGTCTCGCCTCTCGGAATCTCGGTGGGCGTGCCAGTCGGTCCCATCACCACCACTGGATCGCCCGGCTTGAGCAGCACGCACACGTCCGAGGAACCGCCCATCTCGAGCGTGATCAGCGATATCAGGCCGCGATCCGCGTCGACCCAGGCGCCGGTCAGAGCGATGCCCTCCATCGTCAGGCGCGTTCCATCGGCGCGGGGGGCCAGCATCTCAAAATTCTGCAGACGGTAGAACTGTCCGGGCCGGAAGCGCCGTGCCGCGAGCGGCGCCTTCACCACGACCTCGACGATCAGCGGCGTCAGTCGCACCACTTCATGCACTGTCGCCCGCAGCTCTTCGTTCAGCCGGCCGATAAATTGCGCGTCGCTCAACGCTGATGCCGGTTTCACGCGCTCGAGCACGCGGCTCACCACCGGATAGCCCTGCTTGGCGCCGCCGAGAGCCTTGACCACGTTGCCGAAGTACGAGGGGTGTACGTCGCCGAAGTAGCTCAAGAAACGCCCGTCGTCGCGGCGCGCCAGCAGAACGCGCGGCTGCGCTGGCTTCGAAATAGCTTGCTCCACGACAACCGGCGCACCGCTTTCCTCGCAGGCCTGGAAATAGCGGCCGTCGAGCTTGAACGTTTTCGCGTCCTCGCGTGCAAGCACGGTATTCGGCTGGGTGCCGGCCGCGATCAGGAGAGTTCGCGCCGGCAGCTCGACCTGAGAGGTTTCCGTCCAGGCGCCGTCGTCGCCGCGCCGCCGCGCCGAAACCTTGAGCGCGCGGACGTGTCCGTGTTCATCGACCTCCACCGCCAGCGGAACCAGGCCTTCCGCGAACCGGATCCCCTCCTCGAGCGCCTTGTGCACTTCCTCGTGGTTGAGCGTGTAGGAAGGGCTGTCGATGAGCCGCTTGCGGTAGGCGATGGTGACCCCGCCCCACGACTGCAACAGCTCGAGGATACGCGGGGCGCGCTCTTCCGCGACGGCGCGCATGCGCTCGCTGCGCAGCGCGCGCGCGTGGGCAAGCCACTCGTCCGCGATGCCCCGTTCTTCCTCGTTCCACGCGATGCGCGCCGCGGCCTCGCCATGCTCCCGCGCAAGCCGTTCGTAGCGCTGCAGGAACTTTTCCACTTGCAGCGGATAATAAGCAAGCGACTCGGTGGCGGTGTCGATAGCTGTTAATCCGCCGCCGACCACCACCACCGGGAGCCTCACTTGCAGGTTGGCGATCGAATCTGGCTTTGCCGCGCCGGTCAACTGAAGCGCCATCAGAAAATCCGATGCAGCGCGCACGCCGCGCGCGAGCCCGTGCGGCAGTTCCAGGACGGTCGGCCGCCCGGCGCCGATGGCGAGCGCGACATGGTCGAAGCCCATCGTGAAGGCTTCGTCCACGGTCAGCGTGCCGCCGAAGCGCACGCCCCCGACCATCGCAAATTCCCGCCGGCGCTCGAGCAGGAGCCGCAGTACCCTGAGGAAATTCTTGTCCCAGCGCACCGTAATGCCGTACTCCGCCACGCCGCCGAACCCCGCCATGACGCGCCGATCCAGCGCTTCGTAGAGTTCGCGCGCATCACGGACCGGCTGGAATGGCACCCGCGCCCCGCGCGCATCCACGCCGCAGAGCCCGGGCGGCAGCGGCTCGATCTTGAGCCCATCGATGCCGACGACGGTATGCCCGTCGTTCATCAGGTGATGCGCAAGCGCGATTCCCGCCGGTCCCATGCCGGCGACGAGCACCCGCTTGCCGCTTGCCGGCCTGGGATACGGCGCGCGCACATTGAGCGGATTCCAGCGCGTGAGCAGCGAATAGATCTCGAAGCCCCATGGCAGCTCGAGCACGTCCTTTAACGTACGGGTCTCGGCCTGCGGGATGTCGACCGGCTCCTGCTTCTGGTAGATGCACGACTTCATGCAGTCGTTGCAGATCCGGTGGCCGGTCGCCGCCACCATCGGATTATCGACGACGATGATGGCGAGCGCGCCGATCGCGTAGCCCTCGGCTTTCGCCTGGTGGAACTCGGAGATCTTCTCCTCGAGCGGGCAGCCGGCGAGAGTCACGCCGAACGGGCTCTTCTTGAAGGATGCCGCTCCCCGTCCCGCTGCGCCTTTCTCCAGCAGGCCCTTCGAGCACGAATCCTTGCCCTGCTCGTGGCACCAGATGCAGTAATTCGCCTCGTCGAGCGCGCGCACGAGATCCGCGCCGGCATCGGTCAACTTGAAGCCATCGCGCCGCCGCAGGTGCTGCCGGTCCAGGCTGTGGCTGCGATAACCGCCGGATTCATCGGTTATGACGGGTATCAACCGCTGGGGATCCAGCTTGGCCGGCGCCTTGAACAGTACTCCCGAGCGGCGGCGTGCCCTGCCCGCTTCCGTTTGCGCCGCCCACGCCGCATAGCGCAGCGCAGATTCAAGGTGGGCAGCGTGCCCCGATTCGTTCTTTTGCCACTCCATGACGTGACGCGCGTATGCGAGCTCGGTGAACGGCTCGCCGAAGGCTGCTTCGAGCTCGCGCTCGAGCGCGGGGCCGTCGAAAGTTGCCGCTTCCGGCGCCGCGTAACGGTGCATCGCCTTGCGCTGGACGAACTGCCGCTTGACCTGGTAGAGCGGGGCGAGCACGTGATGCTTCCCTGCAAGCGCCTGGACTTCCGGCTCGATGCCGAACAGGCGCGCGACGAACCGCTCCACGTGTGGGGCGAGCGCCAGCAGGAGCGCCGATTCCTCCTTCGGCGCGAGCCCGGCGGTATCGCCGCGCGCGTTCACGAGCTGGTCGTGGAGCGCAGCGTCGCTTTCCTTGAGCCCTGAGAGAAAGTGCTGATCGAGCCTGAGCAATCCGTTGCGAACATACAGATCGTCGAAGCTGAGGCCCCAGCCAGTTAGCGGAACTGATGCGGTCAATGAAAAGATCAAGTCAGGAATAAAAAGGAAAATTATATCAATCGCTTAGACGGTATTTCATAACCACGTGTTCTATTCATATCCAGGTCTGCGTGAGCAACGCGTGGCACGCCTCGATCACGGCCGAAAGCCCCTTCGTGTCGGATGGGAAGCCAAGTGCAAATCGGCGCTCCCACGCGGCCAGTCACAAGGAAGTTTCATGAGATAATTCAGACCCCTATCGTCAACATTACAACACCGGGACGAGCATGAACAGCACCGACTGGCGCACTCCGGGCGTGGTGTTGGCGTGCGGCAGCGTCATTTTGATGCTGTCACTCGGTATCCGTCAGAGCTTCGGCCTGTTCTTGCAGCCGATGAGTAGTGATCTCGATTGGGGGCGCGAAACGTTCGCTTTCGCGTTGGCGCTGCAGAACCTGGTTTGGGGCGTGGCGCAGCCGTTCGCGGGCATGATCGCCGACAAGTTCGGCGCAGCGCGTGTGATCGTCACCGCCGGCGTGTTCTACATGCTTGGCCTTGCGTTGATGGCCTATTCCGAGACCGGGCTGGCATTCGACATCGGCGCCGGCATTTTCGTGGGGCTGGGCCTGAGTGGCTCGGCATTCGGCGTGGTAATGGGCGTCGTTGGTCGCGCCTTCCCGCCCAAGAAGCGCAGCATGGCGCTCGGCGCAGTGGGCGCTGGCGGCTCGTTCGGCCAGTTCATCATGCTGCCGTATGGCCAACTGCTGATCTCGCAGCTCGGCTGGCTGAACGCGCTGCTCATCCTCGCCGCATCCTCGTTCCTGATCGTGCCGCTCGCTTCGGCATTGGCCGGCAGAAACGCCCCTACTTGTGCGGGGTTCTCGGTGGCCATCTCAGCAAGAAATACCTGCTGTCGTGGATCTATGGCATTCGCGGGGTTGCAATTCTAGCCTTCGTCACGCTTCCCCTGACTCCTTGGTCTACGTGGATCTTCGCGGCGGTGATCGGATTCACCTGGCTCGGTACCGTGCCACTCACCAACGGGCTGGTGGCGCAAATCTTTGGCGTCAAGTACCTGTCCACGCTCTTCAGCATCGTCTTTCTCGGCCACCAGATCGGGAGCTTCCTCGGCGGTCACTGCTGACTTATTTCAGCTTCCGCGGTTATGTAAGCTCGGAGATGCTGTTCAATTTCGGAAATTCGTTTTACTGTTAACCATTCCTGGAGGGTGATATGGCGGAACCAAGCACAGAAAAACGCAGAAAAGTCACGATTCCCATGCTCGTGGAAAAGATGAAGAAGCGCGAGCCGATCGTGCAGCTTGCGGTCTACGACTACGAGACGGCGATCATCGCCGACCGCGTCGGCATCGACATCCTGTGCGTCTCGGATACCGGCGGCATGGTCCTGTTCGGCCACGAAACCACGACTTCCGTGTCGTTCGAGGAGGTGATGTTCATGGCCCAGGCGGTGAAGCGCGGATCCCAGTACGGCCTGCGCATGGTGGACATGCCGTACATGAGCTTTCATCTCTCGGCCCAGCAGGCGGTCGACAACGCCGCGAAATACGTGTCGCAGGGTGGCGCCGAAGTGATGAAATGCGAGGGCAATCTGCATCACGCCAAGTACATCGAGGCGATCGTCAAGGCCGGCATTCCAGTGCAGGGTCACATCGGCATCACGCCGATGCGGATGCCGCAGCTCGGCGGCTTCCAGGCGCAGGGCAAGACAGCGGAGCGCGCGAAGGAATTGGTCGACGACGCTTGGGCGATGGTCGATGCCGGCTGCTTCTCGATCATGTGCGAAGTGACGACTTCGGAGGTATGCGAATACCTGGCCGAAACCCTGCCGGTGCCGGTCATCAGCCTCGGCGCGGGCAACCGGGCCCACGGCGTCCATATCATAGGTTCGGATCTGTTCCATCTCTACGAGAAGCACGTGCCGCGCCATTCCAAGATCTACGTTGACCTGGTGCCTATCATCGAGAAAGGCCTCACCGATTACCGTGACGAGGTGCGCAAGCGCATCTATCCCGGCAAGGAGCACACCGTCTTCATGAAGGAAGACGAGCTCAGCAAATTCAGGGAAAAGGTCGGCTGGAAGAGCAGCGGGCCGCGGTCCCAGGCCGGCTGACGCTGCGGGAGAAGTGAGTTGGAACGCCACTAGAGCGAGCCGACATCATCCGGACTGTCCAGGGGCATGGCAGCATGCCCCTGTTTTTTCTCGGTGGACTCTTGCTCGAATTCATTTGCCTGCTGCTCGCGGCCTTTGGCGTCGGTGCGCTGATCGGCGCAGTCGGTATCGGCGGCGTACTGCTGATCCCTGCGCTCACCGCGTTCGCCGGTCTCGGCATCCACGAGGCTATGGCGACCGCGCTGTTTACATTCGCCTTTACCGGCATCACCGGCACGGTGATGTTCCAGCGCCAGGGCAGCATAGACTGGCGCATCACCATTCCAGTGTGCGCCGGCGCGATCCCGTTTGCGTTCCTCGGCGCGTGGCTGAATTCCCTGACGCGCCCGACCGTGCTCGCGCTCCTTCTCGCGGCGGTCATCATTTTCGCAGGCGTCTATACTCTGGCCACGTGGCGCGCCATGCGTGATCCCGCGTTTCATGGCGACCCTGGGCTTCAGCGCGCGCTGTTGACGGCGATCGGTGCGACTTCCGGGCTTGGGTCGGGATGGACCGGGGTGGGTGGCCCGGCGTTGTCGGTGCCGCTGATGGTGCTGTTCGGTTTTCCGGCGCTGCCTTCGATTGGCGCCAGCCAGGTGATCCAGATCATCGCCGCGCTATCGGGAACGCTGGGCAACCTCAATTTCGGCACCGTCAATTTCTCCGTTGCCGCAGCGGTCACAGTCCTGGAGATTGCCGGCGTCTACGTGGGGGCCCGTATCGCGCACGCCGTGAGTCCCGGCCCCTTGAAATGGTTCGTTGCCTGGCTGTGCATAGTCGTCGGCGCCTTCCTGATCGCGCGCGCCATGGGTTTCGCGTGACGAAGGCCGCCCTCTGGTCCTATTTCGAGCGGCGCCGCGTCCCCACTCTCGCAATCGGGCCTGGTGTGACAGTACCGCGGCACTTTTCCGACTCGGCGGCGGAGCACCTGGCCACGCGGCAGGCCGCAGGACTATTCGATTTCTCGTTCATGGGATGCGCGGAAATCGCCGGTGTTGAGGCTTGCGATTATCTCGACTACCTGCAGACGCGGAATCTCGCCGGTCTCAAGCCCGGCCGCATTGCATATACCCTGCTCCTTCACGAAGACGGAAGCGTATTGAGTGATGCGACAGTCTGGAACTTGGGGGGAGGCCGGTTTGCGTTGTTCGTCGGCAGACGAGAAGACCTCGCGCACATAGCCCGTCTGGCGACAGGTTATTCGGCAACCGTCGTCGATCGCTCGACCGATCACGCCGTGCTCGCGCTTCAGGGG
>JAHZNX010000210.1 GCA_020028375.1 Betaproteobacteria bacterium
ACGCTCATCAGGATGCCGAAGCCCAGGCAGATCGAGGCGAGCGCGGTGCCGCCGTAGCTGATGAAGGGCAGGGGCACGCCCACCACCGGCAGGATGCCGCTCACCATGCCCATGTTGACGAAGGCATAGGTGAAGAAGGTGAGCGTGATCGCGCCGCAGAGCAGCCGCGCGAACATCGTCGGCGCGTTGGCGGTGATCAGCATGCCGCGCGAGATCGCGGCCAGGTAGAGGCCCAAAAGCAGCAGGCAGCCGAGCAGCCCGAACTCCTCGGCAAAGACCGCGAGCACGAAATCGGTGGTGCGCTCGGGAATGAAGTCGAGGTGAGTCTGCGAGCCATTCAGCCAGCCCTTGCCAAACCAGCCCCCCGAGCCGACCGCGATCATGGACTGGATCGTGTGGTAGCCGCTGCCGAGCGGATCCTGCGTGGGGTCGAAGAGCGTCAGGATGCGCTGCCGCTGGTAATCGCGCAGCGCCGACCACACGAACGGCAGGGCGGCAGCGGCGGCAATCGCCAGCCCCGCGATGACGCGCCCCGACAGCCCGGCGAGGAACAGCACGAAGAACCCCGCTGCGGTGATGAGCACCGCGGTGCCGAGATCGGGCTGCCGCGCGATCAGCGCGACCGGGATCACCAGCATCACCATGGCGACCGCGTAGTTTGCGAGCCGCAGCGTCTTCTCGTGGCGGTCGAAATACCACGCGAGCGCGAGCGGCACCGCGATCTTCATGAACTCGGAGGGCTGGATGCGGGTGATGCCGAGATCGAGCCAGCGCCGGGCGCCGTGGACCACATCGCCGAACAGCGCCACCGCGATGAGGAGGAGCACGCCGAGGACGTAGAGCGGCAGCGCGAGCCGCATCAGGTAATGCGGCGGAATATTGGCGAACAGCCACAGCACGCCCAGCGCGATCAGGATGTTCGCGGCCTGCCCGGTGACGCGCGCCGCATTCAGATTGGACGCGCTGACGAGCACCACCAGCCCGAGCGCCACGAGCGCCAGCACGATTGCCAGCAGCGCGCCGTCGATCTGGCGCGTGATGTAGTACGCGAGCCGTCTAACTGCTGGATGCATCTTTGTCCCTGCCGCGTTGTTCCGGGCGCGGCCGCTTGCCGAGGAGGTAGTAGTCGAGCACCTTGCGCGCTAGGGGCGCGGCGGTGCGCGCGCCGAACCCGGCGTTCTCGACGATCACCGCGAGCGCGATGCGGGGCGTTTCCGCCGGCGCGTAGGCGATAAACAGCGAATGGTCCCGGAGTTCCTCCTGCACCCGGCTCTCCTCGTACTTCTCGCCCTGCTTGATGCCTATGACCTGCGCGGTGCCGGTCTTCCCCGCGCTCACGTACGCCGCGCCCGCGAACGAGCGCGCTCCGGTGCCTTCCTTGTTGACGCCGATCAGCGCCTGCCTGACCACCGCCAGATGATCGTCCTTCACCTCCAGCGCGCGCAGCCGGGGCGCCTCGATGGGGGCGCGTCCCCGCGTGCGGAAATCCTCGACGGCGTTCACGATCCGCGGCCGGTACGCGCCGCCGCCGTTGGCGAGCATCGCGACCGCCTGCGCGAGCTGCAGCGGCGTATAAGCGTTGTAGCCCTGCCCGATGCCGATGCTGATGGTCTCCCCCGCGAACCACTTCTGGTTGAACCGGCGCATCTTCCAATCCTGCGAGGGTAATACGCCCGTGGCCTCGCCCGCGATGTCGATGCCGGTGCGGGACCCGAAGCCGAACTGCGCCATGAAGCGCGCGATCGCGTCGATGCCCAGGTCGTTCGCGAGCATGTAGTAGTAGGTGTCGCTCGACTTCACGATCGACTTGTACATGTCGACGATGCCGTGCCCGCCCGGGTGGCTGTCGCGGAACTGGTGGCCGCCGAACATGAAGTATCCGGGATCGTGAATGGTCTGCTGCGGCGTGCGCTTGCCGTAGGTGAGCCCGGCGAGCGCCATATAGGGCTTGAAGGTGGAGCCGGGCGGGTAAGTGCCGGAAAGCGCGCGGTTGACAAGCGGCTTGTCGGCCGAGTTGTTGAGCTCGTTCCAGTTGAGGGCATCGATCCCGTCGACGAAGAGATTGGGGTCGAACCCCGGTTTGCTCACGAACGCGAGCACGCCTCCGGTCGCCGGATCGATCGCGACCAGCGCGCCGCGGTGGTCGCCGAACGCATGGTAGGCGACCTCCTGCAGGCGCGCGTCGAGGTTAAGCACGATGTTGTTGCCGGACACGGGCGGTGTCCGCGAGAGCGTCCGCACCGGGCGTCCGCCGGAATCGACCTCAACCTCCTCCACGCCGGTGGTCCCGTGCAGGGTGCGCTCATAGCTCTGCTCGAGACCGGTCTTGCCGATGTAATCGGTCCCGCGATAGTTCGCGGTGAGCCCTTCCGCCTGCAGCTGTTCGACCTCACGCTGATTGATGCGGCCGATGTGGCCCACTACGTGCGAAAACACCTCGCCTTGGGGGTACTGGCGGAACAGCCGCGCGTTGATCTCGACGCCGGGGAACCGGTAGCGGACCGCCGCAAAGCGCGCGATCTCCTCGTCGGAGAGGCGCGTGCGGATCGGGAGGCTGCCGATGCTCTTGCTCTCCTCGAGCAGCCGCCGGAAGCGCCGCCGGTCGCGCGGCGTGATCTCGACCACGGTGGCGAGCTCGTTGATCAGGTGCTCCAGATTCGCGATCCGGTCCGGCTCGACCTCCAGCGTGTAGGCCGAATAGTTGTGGGCGAGCACGATGCCATTGCGGTCCACGATGACGCCGCGGTTCGGCACCACCGGCACGATGGAGATGCGGTTCGCTTCGGCCAGCGTGTAGAGCTCGCCGTGCTTGACGACCTGCAGGTAGAAGAACCGGCCGGCGAGCAGCAGAAATGCGAGGAGCACGAAGCTGGCCGCGATCGCCAGGCGCACCTGGAAGTGGTGCAGCTCGAGCTGCGCATTGCGCAACTCGATGCCGGGGTTGATCGAAAGCTCGCTCATGGCATGGCCCTAGATCTGATAGGGATCGGGCCGCGGGCGCAGCAGGAGCTTCAACAGCGCGCCCAGCGGCAGCCACAGCGCCGCCGCGACGAAGCTGCCGATGAAGTATCGCAGCCCCGGGAAATCCGCGCCGGCAACCAGGCGGATGGCGAGCACGATGAGGTCGTTCAGCAGCAGCAGCAGCAGGACGTGCACCACCTGCGGCGTCCCCGAGAACATGCGCACGCGGCGGTGCAACACGATGCTGGCGTAGGCGAGGATCGAATAGGCGAGCGCGTGCTGACCGAGTAGCGTGCCGTCCGCGACGTCCATGAACAGCCCCATCATCCAGGCCGAGACGAACCCGACCTTCCGCGGCTGCTCGATGCACCAGTAGAGCACGACCAGCGCCACGAAATCGGGCTTGATCCACAGCCACGCGCCGGACCACGGCAGGAGGTTCAGCATCAGCGCCGCGATCAGCGTCAGGGCGATGAAGCCCGCCCGGACGGGCAGCAGGATCTCCTGGGGCGCGATGCGCGTGTCGGCCATCAGCCCTTCCTCGGTTTCTTGCCCCGCGCCGGCTTTCTCTCGTCGACCGGCCGCGGCGGGAGCTCGCGGCTGCCGCTGACGACCAGCAGGTGCGTGTGGTTCGCCACGCCGGCGAGCGGCGCGCAGGTGATGCGGGCGAAAATCTGGTCGGCGCTGCGCTCGATCTCGGCCACCCGCGCCACCGGGAGCCCGGGCGGGTAGACCCCGTCGATGCCCGAGGTGACGAGCTCGTCGCCGTTCCGGAAATCGGCATTGAGCGGGATGAAGCGCAGCTCCAGCGTGCCGTCGCTGCCGGTTCCGGACAGCACCGCGCGCAGGCCGTTGCGCACGTTCTGCACCGGCACGAACTGCCCCTTGTCGGTGACGAGCGTGACTTCCGCGAGCCACGGATAGGCGCGCGTCACCTGGCCCACCAGACCGCGGTCATCCACCACCGGCTGGCCGGGCCGCACGCCCTGCTGCGAGCCGCGGTCGATGACCAGCTTGCGCGAGAACGGGTCGCGCGCCGCATACAACACCTCGGCGGCGGCGAGCTCGATATCGAGGCGCTCTCGCGCGGCAAGCAGCTCGCGCAACTGCCGTATCTCGGCCTGCAGCCCCTTCAGTTGCAGCAGCAGCGCCGCGTTCTTGAAATTTTCCCGCTTGAGACGCGCGTTGTCCTCGCGCAGCGAGCCGTGCGTGGTGAAGAAGTCGCCGATGCGGCGCGCGATGCCCGCGGGCGCGGCGGCGATCCGCTGCAGGGGATAGACGGCAACCGCCGCGATGCTGCGCAGCGATTCGAGAAAGTTGAAGCGGGAGTCGGTGACGAGAAACGCGAGGGACAGCGCGGCGAAGATCAGCAGCCTGGCAAGCGCCGTGGGCCCGGTTTTGAAGAACGGCGGCGCGGAGTATTCCACACAGACGTCAGTCGTTGGTGAAGATGCTGGCGAGCCGATCGACCTTCTCGAGCGCTTTGCCGGACCCGCGCACGACGCAGGTGAGCGGGTCCTCGGCGACGATGACCGGCAG
>JAHZNX010000211.1 GCA_020028375.1 Betaproteobacteria bacterium
CGCGACCTTCGAGCGGCGGTCCACCATCTCGGCGAGCTTGCGGTTCAACGCGATCTTGACGGGGTGGTCGTCGAAGAAGATCGGGTGCTGCGCCATGCGATAGGACTCGATCGCGTGGTCGTAGTGGTAGGTCGCCGTCTCGTTCGCCCCCGCCTCGTGCGCGCGCCGCGCGAGCTGCTCGTGGCGCTCCGCCGCTTCGCGCCACACTTTGGGCAGCATGCGATAGTTTCGCGCGCGCTTGCCCGCCGGCACCTCGAGGTCATCGCGCTCGAAGTTCTGCACCCGCCCGCGCATGTTGAGCGCGAGGTCGAGCATCCACTGCTGGTTGTCGCGTTGCGTCCTCAGCTTCCGCACTGTGGGCTCCCTCCCAAATGCGTGACCAGAACTGTCATTCCCGCGTAGGCGGAAATCCAGTCAGTCGTTCATTCGGCTTGCACTCGATTTCCTGGACTCCCGCCTTCGCGGGAGGGACGTCGTTTTCTTGCAGCCTCCTACGAGGCGGCTCTGCCGCTCCGCGTGGCGCTCCAATCGCCGGTGCCGCCGCGGGACCTGACGGTGCCCTTGATGCCGTCGGCGGAGACGCGCCCCCGGTACTCGGAGTCGCCTGCCTTGAAGCTGATGTGATCTCCGCTCATGCGACCCTTGATGGCGGTCGATTTCCCGTCCGCCTTGAGCGTGCCCGTGATCATCTGGAAACTCTGCTTGATCGTGAGCTCGCCTTCCGGCAGCTTCCACGAGCCCGCCACTTTCGCCGGCACGATCCAGAGGTAGGCCGTGCAATAAGACTGGCAGCCTTCCTTCTCGGTCGCCTGGACGCTGCGGTCGTGCTCCCACTCCCCCATGGTGAAGGAATTGGACACGATGCGGGTGCCCGGCTTCAAGTCGAGGATCTTCGGGCGGAGCTTGAGGTTGATGTCGGGGAGCAGGAACATCGTGATCACGGTCGCCTGCGAAAAGTCGCTCTCGAAGAGGTCGGCCTTCATGAACGTCGCCGTGCCGGTGACGCCCTCCTTCGCCGCGTTGCGCTGCGACAGCGCGACCATGTCCGGGTTGTACTCGATGCCGAGGGCGCGGGCGCCGCGCTTGGCTGCGGTGATGACGGTGCGCCCGTCGCCGGAGCCAAGGTCGATCACGTAGTCCGCCGGCGTGACCTTGGCGATATCGAGCATCTTGTCCACTAGGGACTGGGGTGTGGGGACCCAGACCACGTCCTTGCCGGATTGCCCGACTTCCGGCTCGAAGTCGGTGCCCGCCGGCTTGTCCTGCGCGAGCGCGACCGTAGCCGCGAGAGATACGATGAGCGCCAAAAAAGAACGACGCAAAAGATGTGCTGCGATCATGCTTGTTCTCCGATGATGGGGTGGAACGAAAGTGAGGTCAGGTGTATGACTGCTACGGCGCAATCATACCGCAATGGAAGGATGAAGGCGGAAGGATGAAGGATGACCCGCTAATACCAGGTAAATTCATCCCTCATCCTTCATCCCTCATCCTTCAGGCAGTCTCGCCCTCGGCGATGAACTGCAGCCGGGCGAGGTGCGCGTAGAGGCCGTCGGCGCGCAGGAGATCCTCGTGGGTGCCGGCCGCGTGGATGCGCCCGCGGTCGAGCACGATGATGCGGTCGGCATGGCGCACGGTCGCAAGGCGGTGCGCGATGACGAGCGTCGTGCGCCCGCGCGCCAGGCGCTCGAGCGCCTGCGCGACCTGCCGCTCGCTCTCGGCATCGAGCGAGCTCGTCGCCTCGTCGAGCAGCAGCACCGGCCGGTCGGCGAGGATGGCGCGCGCGATCGAGATGCGCTGGCGCTGCCCGCCGGAGAGCTTGACGCCGCGCTCGCCGAGATCGGTGTCGAAGCGCTGCGGCAGCCGCTCGATGAATTCCAGCGCGTGCGCCGCGGCGCAGGCTTCCCGCACCGCCTCGAACGAAGCGTCCGGACGGCCGAAGCGCACGTTTTCGGTCACGCTCGCGGCGAATATAACCGGGTCCTGCGGCACCAGCGCCACCAGCCGGCGCAGATCTTCGGGCTCGCAGTGCCGGATGTCGGCGCCGTCCACGAGAACGCGGCCGGAGACCGGGTCGTAGAAGCGCAGCAGCAGCGCGAAGACGGTGGACTTGCCCGCGCCGGAGGGCCCGACCAGCGCCACGCGCTCGCCGGGGCCGATCGCGAATGACACCGGCCCGAGCGCAGTCACCTCGGGCCGACCGGGGTAAGCGAACACGACGTCGTCAAAGCGGATCGCGCCCGCCACGCGGGGCGGCAGCTTGATGACGGGCGCGGCGGTGACGAGCGCGGGGCGGATATCGATCAGCTCCATCAGACGCTCGGTCGCACCCGCGCCGCGCTGGATCTCGCCCCACACCTCCGACACCGTGCCCGCGCCCGTGGCAACGATCGCGGCGTAGAACACGAACGCCGAAAGCTCCCCCGCGGTCATGCGCCCGGCGAAGACATCGTGACCGCCAATCCACAGGATCACGCCCACCGCGCAGAACCCGATCAGCATCACCAGCGAAATCAGCCACGCCTTGACCCGTACCCGATGCAGCCCGGCTCCGAGGGCGCCCGCGGTCGCCTCGTTGAACTGCCCGCGCGTGCGCTCCTCATGGCGATAGGCCTGCACCGTGCGGATCTCGTGAAGCGATTCATCGACGTGAGCGGACACGTCCGCCACCCGGTCCTGGTTGACGCGCGAGAGCCGCCGCACGCGCCGGCCCATCAAGAGGATCGGCACCAGCGTCGCCGGCACGCCGAGCACGATCAGCGCGGCGAGCTTCGCGCTGGTGGCAAACAGCAGCACCAGCGCGCCCACCATCATCAAGCCGTTCCTGAGCAGCATCGAGAAGCCGAAGCCGATCACCTGCCGCAACTGCTCGGAGTCGTTGGTGAGGCGCGAGGCGATCTCGCCGGTGCGGGCCGAATCGAAGAACGCGGGCGAGAGCGTCAGGACGTGCGCGAATACGGTCCGCCGCAGGTCGGCGATGATGCGCTCGCCGACGCTCATCATCAGGTAGAAGCGCGTCCACGTCGCGCACGCCAGCACGACCGCGACGCCCACGATGGCGGCGAGCGCGGCGTTGAGCAGCCGCGGGTCGCCGCTGCCGAAGCCCGCGTCCACCACGTAGCGTAGCCCCTGCCCCAGCGCCAGCACGCAACTCGCGGCGACCACCAGCGCGAGCATCGCGCCCGCAATGCGCGCGCGATACGGCAGGAGAAAGCGGCCGAGGCGCGCCAGCTGGACGAGCTCGCCCTTGGGCGGCGGAACAAAGCCAGGAGTCTGTGCCACGCCGCTATCCTACCAGTGACGAGATACAGGTGACGAGATACACTCGCGCGGCTGAACGAGAGACAGCGGATGAAGCGCGATCGCATTCTGACCACGCACGCAGGGTCCCTGCCGCGTTCGGACGGGCTCAAGGAGCTGGTCTTCGCGCGCGCCGGGGGCCAGCCCTTCGACAAGGACGCGCTCGCGGGCCGGCTGAAAGACGAAGTCGCCGGCATCGTGCGCAGGCAGGTCGCCTGCGGCGTGGACAGCGTCAACGACGGCGAGCTCGGCAAGACCAACTTCAACAACTACGTGCGCGAGCGCCTGGCGGGCTTCGAGACGCGCCCCTACGAGCCGGGCCGGAGTCCGAAGCCGCTGTCCATCGCCGGACGCGAGTTGACGAAGTTCCCAGAGTATTTCGCGGCGGGCGGCCGCGGCTACGGCGCGTTCGCCGGGTCGGGACCGAGCCGGCCGCAGGTGTACTGCGTCGCGCCGCTGCGGTACGTCGGCCACGCCGCGCTCAAGGACGATCTCGAGAACTTCCGGGCGGCGCTCCGCGGCGTGAAGGCGCAGGAGGCGTTCCTGTCCGCGAACACTCCCGGCACCATTGAGCACTGGCTGCGCAACGAGCACTACCCGGATGAAGAGGCCTTCGTCTACGCGATCGCGGAGGCGATGCGCGAGGAGTACAAAGCGATCGTAGACGCGGGGTTTCTCCTGCAGATGGACGACCCCGATCTTCCCGACGGCTGGCAGATATACCCGGAAATGAGCGTCGCGGAGTACCGCAGGTACGCGACGATGCGGGTGGACGCGTTAAACCACGCTCTGCGCGGCATCCCGCGGGAGAGAATCCGCCTCCACGTCTGCTGGGGCAGCTTTCACGGCCCTCACCAGCACGACATTCCGCTCGAGCGCATCATCGATATCGTCTTCAGGGTGCGCGCGTCGCAGTACTCGATCGAGGCCTCCAATCCCTGCCACCAGCACGAGTGGCGCGTGTTCGAAGACCACGAGTTGCCGGAGGGCGCGACGCTCATTCCCGGCGTCGTCGGCCACTACTCGGATTTCATCGAGCACCCCGAGCTCGTTGCGGAGCGCCTCGTGCGCTACGCGAACCTCGTCGGTCGCGAGAACGTGATGGGCGGCACCGATTGCGGGCTCGGGCCCCGCGTCGGGCACGCGAAGATCGCGTGGGCAAAGCTCGAGGCGCTTGCC
>JAHZNX010000212.1 GCA_020028375.1 Betaproteobacteria bacterium
CCTGAAACTCGGCCTCGAGCCCCGCCAGCGTGTCGGCATGCAGTGGCTTCTCCGCAAGTGGTGCGCCGAAAACAACGCGCTTGCCTGCGTAGTCACGCGCAAGCGCGAGCCCGCGCCGCGCCAGGGCGCAGGCGGCCACCGAGTTCCAGGTGCGCGTGACATTCAACATGGGCGCGATGTTCTTGACCCCGTCCCCGGTGCCCGCCACGAGCTCCGCCGGCGTGCCGTCAAGCGTCAACTCCGCCGTCGGCACCTTGCGCGTCCCGAGCTTGTCCTTCAACCGGTTCAGCAGGATGCGATTCGGCCGCCCCTGCGCGTCGCGCGTCTCGACGTAGAACAGCGCGAGTCCCTTGCCGCCCGGCGGATTGGCCTCGGGCCGGGCAAGGGTCAGCGACATCTGCGACGCGGCGGCGGAGGTGAACCACTTGCGCCCGTAGAGCCGCCAGCGCCCGTTTTCCAGTCGCGCGACGGTCTCGGTCAGCCCGACGTCGGAGCCGCCGCTCGCCTCCGTCATCCACTGGCCGCTCGTCCAGAACTCGTGCGGGTCGCGGCTGGTGAGATGCGGCACCGCGCGCTCGATCAGCGCCCGGTTGCCCGCCGCGATGAGCGCGCGCGCCGCACCGTCTGTCATGGCGAGCGGGCAGCTGTAGAGATCGGTTGACGGGGTGAAGAGATAGGCCAGCGCGAACTGGTGCACGCGCGAGTACTGTCCGTGCCGCCGCTCGTAGGCGATGGCGACGAGCCCGTGCTCCGCCGCGATGCGCTCCGCCTCGCGCCACAACGGCGACACCTCGATGCGGTCCACGCGATTGCCCCACGCGTCCCACTGGGTGAGGACGGGCTCGTTCCCGCGGTCGGCAAGCTGAAATCGATAGAGCTCGCCGCCCGCGAGCTCGCCCATCGCCGCGAGTTCCGGCTCGATTCCGGCGCGCACGTCGGCGGGAAGCGCGCGCGCGAGATAGGAGCGCAGCGCGTGGTCGGACGTATATTGATTGCCGAGCTCGGGCGGCGGCTGGACGAAGGGCATAAGAGCCCCTAGGCGAACGCTTCCCAGCGCCCGTAGTTCCAGAGAAATACCGTCTTCGACAGGGCTTCCTTCTCCGCCGCCGCGTGAACGTCGACGGCGAGCTTCTTCAACGTGTCGACGTTTCCGCGCACGGAGCGGTCCGCGAACATGAGCACGTCGCGGGCGGGAGCGGCGACGACGATGCCGCTGCCCCTGCGCTTGCTCTCCTTCTCCCAGAACGCAGCATCGAGCATCAGGCAGGGCTCCAGGTTTCCCGCGTCCGTGACGAGCGCGATCTGGGGCACCGGGTACTCGATCTTTCTCCCGGGGTACAGGCGCCTGAAATTCTCGACCGACAGCGGAAGCAGCTGGTCGCGTTTCAGCCCGAGGCGCTTCAGGTCACCGGCGCTCACGCTCGAGACGAACTTGGGATCGTCGAAGGAATACCGCAGATGGAGATCGCCGACGAAATAATCCATCAGGGGCAGCTGCTCCGGCGGCACGGCGACTCCGGGTATGCTGATGTCGGTGATCGGCTCGATCTTCTGGATGTGGCGCATCGCCCGGGGATCGTCGCCGGGGAAGGAGCGCACCAGCGCGACGATCTTGTCCCGGGTGCGGTCCGCGTCGCGGAACACGGGCTTCTGCGCCCATGCCGCGGCCCGGTGCAACCCCAATCCGGCGCCCGCCAGCGCGCCGCAAGCCAGCTTCAACAACGCGCGGCGGCGGCTTTTCATTTATCGTAAGGGAACTGCTCCGTTGGCACGGATCACGCGATCGCCCTCGGGGCTCAAGACAAAGTCAAGAAAGCTCTTGACGGGGAGTGTAGGCTCCCCCTTGATGACGAAGAGAAAATCGCGGGTGAGAAAATAACGGCCGCTCTTCACGTTCTCCTCCGTAGGGGCGACACCTCCCAGCGACAGCGCCTTCACCTGCCCTCCGCTCTGCTCCACCACCGTCATGCTGGTCATCCCGATCGCGTGCGGCGTCTCCGCAAGCCCCTTGGCCATGTCCCCGCCCCGCGCCATCACTCTGGCCGTCTCGACTTCCTTCAGTTCCTTGAAGCAGGCGACCTTGTCGCGAATGACCTCGGGATCCACCTCCGTGGGCGGCCGCGTGAGGACGGCAACGGGATTGTCGGTGCCGCGCAGAGCCTGCCAGCTCCGCGTCTTGCCGCTGTAGATGTCGCAGACCTCAGACTCCGTGATGCCGGCGAGCGGAACGCTGGCATTCACCGCGAACACGATGGCTCCCTTGGCCACGTGGATCACCCTCAGGTTTCCCTTCTGAATATCTTCGGCCTTGATGCCGTGGCTCGCGAGCGCGATCTGAATCTTTCCCTCTGCTAGCGCCCGCAGTCTTGCCCCGGTACCGAGCCCCTTCCCGGATTCGACCCGGGGATCGGATGACTGCTTTTGATAGGCCACGGCAAGCGCCCGGGCAAGCGGCAGCATTCCGCTCGAGCCGTCGAGCACGATGGTTTCCGCTCCCCGCGCCGGTGCGACCGTGAAGGCCAGCAGAAAGGCGATTGGATAAAGCGTGCTGCGTGCAAACGGGCGCTGTGGCATGTTGTCCTCCGCAGGATTTTTCGCGAGCGACTGCTTACCCGTCACTCAACACCAGGCGCCCGTTCGCGATCAGCGAACGACTTTGACGCCGCCGTCCCTCAGGATGCCCCTGATGGTTTCCGAGTACTCGTCGACATATGTATTGAGCTCGGAGCCGCGCAGGAATGCATCCACGAGCACGTTGTCCTCGAGATACTTCCTCCAGCTTGGCGTCTTCGCGAACCTGGCGAACAGGTCTTCCCAGTAAGCGAGGACCTCCCGCGAAATTCCCGGCGGCGCGATGATGCCCCGCACCTGCGGCACATCCTGAATATCGTAGCCTGCCTCCTTGACGGTGGGTATGTTCGGGAACGGCGGCAGCCGCTTCTCCGAGATCTGCGCAATCACGCGCACGTTGCCAGCCCGGATATGCTCCCCTACTTCCTGCGGCTCGAGGAACATCATGTCGACGTGGCCGCCGAGAAGCGCCGAGATGCGCTCGCCCATATTGGGGAACGAGATGAACGCCCAATTCGCCCCGGTGTTCTTCATCAGCAGTTGGCGCACCATCCAGTCACGGCCGCCGAGCGAGGCCGCCGCCTGCTTGCGCTGCCCGGGGTTCTGCTTCGCCGCGGCGATGAAGTCATTGAGCGTCTTGAACGGCGAATCATTCTTCACCACGACCATCGCCGGCTCGAACAACAGCCGCACCACCGGCGTGAGATCCTTCATCGTGACCTTGGCTTCCGCCGCCATGACCGGTACCACGAAAAAGAGGCTGAGAAACGGCGCGATGGTATGGGCGTCGCCCTTCTTTTCCACGAGGTAGGACATGGCCGTCTGCCCCCCGCCGCCGGTCTTGTTGACGACGTAGATGCGCACCGGCAGGAGCTTTTCCTTTTCCATCGCGCCCGCGATGAAGCGCGCGAGCACGTCGGCGCCGCCGCCCGGGCCCGTGTGGACCACGAACTCGACCGGCTTGGTGGGCTTGAACCCCTGCGCGTGCAGCGGCAGCGCGGAAGCGCCAAGCACGAGCGCGGCGATGATGCTCCAGGATCGTGGTTTCATGATTCCTCCTCTGTCATTCGCTATTTGCGGGGCACTACGGGCTCGATGAACCAGCGATCGGACTTGGCGATGTGCTGGCCCGGATCGGGGCTCACGGCCTTGCGCTCCGCCGAGCCGTAATAAGCCTCCTGCTTGGCCTTCCAGTCCTCCATCGAGCCGTCATAGGAGACGATCCAGACGAACTCGTTGCGCTCCCTGATCACGTCGGCGCGGTCGATGGTGAAGCCGAACTTGTAGTGCAGCGGATGGACGAACTTCTTCCAGCCGGACACGAAGTCGTCGAGCTTGCCCTTGTTGATGGTGTAGATGCGAAGCTGTGAGACCATCTTGGTCATCTCCCTTTCCGGTTGTTGAGAGCGAGCGTCAAAGCGCGGCGGAAGGACAGGAAATTCAATCCGGCCCGGATTCTCGTTCGCTGAGCGAGGCAATTTATTCCAACCGCCAGAGCGTGGCAAGCCCTGTTCCGCACTCCGGTTGTTATCAGACCGACAGCAGCGGCCTGAGAGCGCGCACCTTTTTGACCTTCTCCAGGTCGCGCACCGTCTCGATCAGCTTTTTCGTCTTGCCGGCGCCCATGACCGGCTCGATGAGATCCTTTGCCTTCTTCTCCACCTCGTCGGTCGACATGGGGTTATCGGCCTTGCCGCGGAAGCTCTCCAGCTTCTGGGTAACGGTCCTGCCGCCCTTGAGCGTCACCTTGACGATCGCCGCATGAGTGCCTTCGCGGATCTCCGCGTCGCCGATGAGCGTCACGCGGGAGCGAAGCGCGCGAATCGCGGGAGCTTTCATGCGTTCGATGTCGTGTGCGGCAGCGAAGCTGACGCCGCCGTCGGTCA
>JAHZNX010000213.1 GCA_020028375.1 Betaproteobacteria bacterium
CGCCGTCTCCTGCTGGTAGTCCGCCGCGCGCGTCGCGATGATGCGGATTCCCGGCGTGTCGCGGACCGCGTCGCGATAGCCGCGCAGCCGCTCCTGGCTGGTCACGGCGGCGGGCACGCCTGCGAGGATGACGATGTCTCCCTTGCCGCCGATGTGCCGGAACAGGAACGCCGCGATGTCGCGTGCCAGCCGGTAGTCGTCCGAGCCGACGTAGGTCACGAAGCGCCCGTGCGCGAGCCGGTTGAGGAAATTCACGATGGGGATGCCGGCCGCATTGAGCTTGCGCACCGAGTCGCGCATCGCCGTCGCATGCACCGGCACGAACACCGCGGCGTCGGGCCGCCCGGTGATCGCGCGCTCCACGAGCGCCTTCTGCTCGGAGAAGTCGTCGGGCTTGACCGGCACGTAATGCTCGACGCGCGCGCCCATCCTTGCGGCGACGCGCTCGGCGCCCAGCCGGGCGGCGTCGTACGCGGGATTGGTGCGGTTCTTGGTGAAGACCGCGATGACCGGGGCGCGGGACTGCAATCCAGACTCCCCTCGCCCCCGACGGGGGAGAGGTGCGCCGGAACGTGGAGCAGGGGCCCCGTTCATGGGGATGCGACCGTGAAGGCGCACGTGAGCACGCGATCAAATGCGGCGCTGCATCCCACTCCGGGGTCGCATCCAAGCACAATACGCTTGGAACCTGCTCCGCCCTCCGCGGGCGCAGGGCGAGGGGGCTGCCTTCAGCGCAGGTTGGCTTCGGCGGTGGTGCCGAGAGGAACCGCGTCGGCAACGCGCTCGTTCAGGAAGTTGAATTCGAGCTTGGTGCCGACCGGGTCGTAGAGGAAGACCTGGTAGCCCGCGTTCTCGATGTTCTGCTCCTCGAACTCGATGTTGAGCTTTTTCAGCCGCTTTCGGAAATCCACCGCGCCGGAGGCCTTGAACGCGATGTGGTCCACGCTGCCGCTGTGCTTGTCCTTGACGATGGATTTCTCGGGGAAGCGCGCGCTGACGTGAATGATCGGATCGTCGCCGTCGTAGAGCCAGAGCCCGCCGAAATTGAAGTTGGGGCGGTAGCCGGGCTTGAGGCCCAGCACGTCGCCGTAGAACTTCTCGATCTTGGGCGTGTCGCTTTTCGAGCAGCGGATGTTCAAATGCAGGAAACCCTCGAATTTCATGGTCGTTCTCCGTGGCGCGGTCTGCGACAACACCTTGACTGCTGAAAATCCTAACACAAAACGCCGCTGCGTTTCCGGTTATTGCCGCGCGCCTCCCATTTGCGCGACCGGCGCGGCATCGAAACCCTGCCATCCCCCGCCCAGCGCCTTGACGAGGTCGGCGACCGCCGCGCGCTGTGCGCGCAGCGCGTCGCTGCGGTTGAGCTCCGCCTGCAGCAGGTTCCGCTCGGAGTCGAGCACCTCGAGCTGGGACAGCAGCCCGCTCCGGTAGCGGATGAGGGCGAGGCGCAGCGCCTCCGCCAGCGCGACGGTGCGCGCGCCTTCGGCCTCGTACGCCTCGCGCGCCTTGACCTGCGTGTTGAGCGCCTGACGCACCTCGCGGAAGGCCTCCTGCAGGGTCTTCTGGTACTGCGCGATCGCCTGGCGCTCTCGCGCCTTGACCGCCTCGACCTCGGCGAACAGCCGGCCCCCCTGGAAAATCGGCTGGCTCAGCGCGATTCCCAGCGACCAGATGGCCGCCGGTCCGGAAAAGAGGTCGCTCAGTGCCGTGCTCTCGCTGCCAAGGTAGCCCGAGAGCCCGATGCGCGGGAACAGCGCGGCGCGCGCTTCCGAGATGCGCGCGTTGTTCGCGATGAGGATCTGTTCGCTGCTGACCACGTCGGGGCGTCGCAGCAGCAGGTCGGACGGCAGCCCCTCGGGCACAACCGGGGCCGCCGGCTCGCCTTGCTCGGCGCGGCGCGCGACGGCGCCTTCCATGATAGCGCGCGGACTGCGGCCGAGCAGGACGGCGAGCGCCAGCTCCTGGGCGGTGCGATTCGCCTCGAGCGCGGGAAGCTGCGCGCGCGCGGCTGCGACCTCCGCTTCGATCTGCCGCAGCGCGAACTCGTTGATGAGACCGGCATCGAAGCGCACCTTCTGCAGGGCGAAGCCCTCGCTGCGCAGGGCGAGCGAGCGGCGGGTGGCTTCGACCTGGGCGTCGAATGCCACCAGCGCGAAGTAGGCGCGCACCACTTCGGTGGCGAGCGTGATTCGGACGGTCTCGCGGTTGGCCTCGCTCGCCAGCAGTTCGGCGCGCGCGGCATTGCTCGCGCTCTTCAGCCGTCCCCACAGGTCCACTTCGTACGCAATGTTCAGCTGCGCGCGGTAGCTGTTGTTCTCGATCGCGCTGGGCGGAAGTGGTATTGGCGACCGCTCAGAGAGCCGGACCCGGTCGCGCTCTAAAGTCGCGTCCACCGCCGGCATGCGCCTGGAGTCGGCGATGTCCGAGAGGGCGCGCGCCTCGTCCACGCGCGCGGTGGCAAGCGCCAGGTCCTGGTTCGATGCGAGCGCCTCCTCGACCAGCCGCTCGAGTGCGGGGTCGCGGTACATCGTCCACCAGCGCGCGGCGGGCGCCCTGATGCCCTGCGGCGGAGATTCCGTCCAGTGTGCGGGAAGCTCCGCGGCCGGCCGCTCGTAGGCGGGACCGACCGCGCAACCGGTGATCAACGCCGCGATGGCGGCGGAAACCAGTAGTCTATGCCGCATTGCCGTCTCCTTTGGCCATCGTGTGATGGCTCGCTCCACGCGCTGCCCGCAGACCCGCCTCGCGGTGGTGCTTCGCTTCCTCCTCGATGTCGGCGGTGGTTCGCGGCTCCGTCAGCCTGCGGTCCACGATCAGCTTGAAGAACCACGGGATGAAAAAGATCGCCAGGAATGTCGCCGCGAGCATGCCGCCCATCACGCCGGTGCCCGCGGAATGGCGCGCGCCGGCGCCGGCGCCGGTCGAGATCGCGAGCGGCACCACGCCGAGGATGAAGGCGAGCGAGGTCATGAGAATGGGCCGGAAGCGCAGCCGCGCCGCCTCGACCGCCGCCGCCGCCGTCGAGAGACCCTCGTGTTTCTTCAGCACGGCGAACTCGACGATCAGGATCGCGTTCTTGGCCGCTAGGCCCAGCAGCGTCACCAGGCCGATCTGGAAGTAAACGTCGTTGTTGAAATCCCTCAGCCATACGGCCGCCAGAGCGCCGAAGGTGCCGAAGGGCAGCGCCAGCATCACCGAGAGCGGCAGCGACCAGCGGTCATATTGCGCGGCGAGAATCAGGAACACCATCAGCGCCGCGAGCCCCAGCGCCAGGATCGAAGTCCCGCCCGAGCGTTTTTCCTGGTACGAGGCGCCGCCCCAATCGAAGCTGAACTCGGGAGGCAGCGTCGCGCGCGCGATTCTTTCCATCCCCGCGATCGCCTCGCCCGAGCTGTAGCCGGGCTTGGCCGCGCCGAAGATCTTGACCGCAGGCAGGTTGTTAAAGCGGTCGAGCGAATCCGGGCCCGAGGAGTAGTTCACCTTCGCCAGCGACGCGAGCGGCACCATGCCGCCGCCACGCTCCGAGCGCACGTAGACCGCGCCGACGTCGTCGGGGCGCTTGCGGTACGCCGGTTCCGAGGACATCAGTACCTGCCAGGTGCGGCCGTACTTGTTGAAGTCGTTGACATAGAACGTGCCCAGCGTCGCGGCCAGCGTGTTGTAGATCTCGTCCACCGGCACGCCGAGCGCCTTGGCCTTCTCGCGGTCGGTGTCGACGTAGAGCTGCGGCACGTTGGCGCGCCACAGCGTGTTGACCTGGCCGAACATGGGGTCCTGGGCCACCGCGCCCAGCAGTTGCTGCGTGACTTCGAACAGCCGCTGGGGACCGCCTTCGCCGCGGTTCTGGATGTAGAACTCGAAACCGCCCGCGTTGCCGAGGCCGAAGATGGGCGGCGGGCCGAAGGCGAGCACCAGGGCTTCCTTGATGTGTCCGGTCTTCATGAAAAACTCGCCGACCAGCTGCGGGGTCGAGACCTTGCGCTCGTTCCAGTGCTTCTGCGTGACGAAGATGGTCGCGGCGCTGTTGCGGAAGCCGCCGCCGAGGAAGTCGAAGCCGGTGAAGGCGATGGCCGACTCGTTCGCAGGGTTCGACTTGATGATGTCGACGACTTCGTTCACTACTTTGTCGGTGCGCTCCAGCGTCGCGCCGTCGGGCAGGAACACCGCGGCGATGTAATAGCCCTGGTCCTCGTCGGGCACCAGCGCCCCCGGCGTGATGCGCCAGAGGCCGACCGTGAGCGCCACCATGCCGGCAAACATCAAGGCGGCGATGGCGCCCCGGCGCAGCATCCAGGAGACGCCGTCCACGTAGCGCCCGGTCATGCGCCGGAACCAGTCGTTGAACCAGCGGAAGAACCGGCCCGGCTCCCGGTGCTCGCGCTTGAGTATCAGCACGCACAGGCTGGGGGTGAGAGTCAGCGCGACGATGCCCGAGATCACCACCGCGATCG
>JAHZNX010000214.1 GCA_020028375.1 Betaproteobacteria bacterium
GAACCGATCGCCATGGCAAGCGCATAGTTGCTGAAATTGCGGGTGCGCTCCTCGGTGCCGCCCAGCGAGCCGACCAGGTTCTGGGCCGAGACGTTGAAAAACATGTGCGAAGCGCCGATCAGCGCGGCGGAGGCGTACAGCGCCGGCAGCGCGGGAGACAGCCACGGCACCAGCAATCCTGCGGCGACGCCGAGCGAGCCCGCCAGCATGGGCCAGCGCACCCCGAGCCGGTCCGAGAGCTTGCCGGCATACACGGCGAGCAGCGCCGGGAGCAGCGAGTACATCGCGATCATGATGCCGATGGTGATCTGGGATGCGCCCAGCTCGATCGCGAACAACGAAATGAGCACCTTGCTCGCGCGGAAGCTCGACATGTTGCACAACACGATGAGGAGCACGGTGCCGATCGACATCGCGCGATTTTAGCGCACGCCTGCGGGAGGGCGGCGAAAGGCGCCGCTCGCATGAGAGAATCGCATCATGCGCCGGGACTTCTTGACTGACGCGGAAGCGATACGCCGGCGCGTGCTGTTCGCGCTGGCGGCGAACCGCACCAGGGCCGGGCGCTGAAGATCGCCTCAAAGCGGATTCACGAAGGCCGCAGCTTCGCCGCGGTGCGCGCCGAGATCCGGAACGTCGATGGGATCCGCGTCCTGGAGGTCGTCAGCCATCACGCCGCGTAGCGGCATGAAAATAGTGACGGGCAGGGCTTCCCGTCGCCTAGTTCCGTCACGAACTATCTCTTCAAGGCGTCGGCATCGTTGCGCCAGCGCTCCCACGCCCAGCGCTGGTCCTCGCGGATCGCCTCGTCCTCGAGCATTGCGCGAACCAGCGCCGTGACGTCGGACTCGTAGCCATCCTTCCGCTTTCGGACTTCCCACTTCTTGCCGAGCGGCAGCACCGGCGACTTGAGGATCTCGCGTAGTTTCATACGAAACGTGACGATTACGGGTGACGAATACCGGTGACGAATAATGGTGACGAAGGACGGTTGCCGGGTGTGCGTCACCCGTATCTCGTCACCTTTACCTCGTCACCTTTATCTCGTCACTTTCCTTCTTGTAGCAGGAGCAGGTGTCGGCAATCCGGGTGCCGGGGGCCAGCGGCTTCGCCTGGGGCCCGCCGCGGAAATAGTTGACGAGCTCGGCAAACATCACGACTCCGATCACCACGTATGCCGAGCTTCCACTCGCGTACACATGTCCGCCTGGCGCCGTGGGTGACACCGGGCGCCCGCCGGACGAGAACGAAACCTTGTAGTTCGCGCCCTGAGCCGAGCCGCTGACCTGGCTGGATGTGGTTGTGACGGTCGTTCCGCCGCTCGTCGATTGGTTGCCGTACATCCTGACGGTCGTGGTGCTGCAGGCCGCAAGCGGCAGGTAGAGCAGGAGGATCGGGAGGATGCGCACGGTTCCGTCCGGGTCAGGTAATCGCCAGCCTGTGGCGGAATTCATCCTAGCACAGAATCATTTCCGGTCGCGGCGGGGCGCTTCCATGTCGCCGCGCGTCCTGAGCAGCGGCTCGAGCTCGCGCCCGCCGATCACATACGTCCACTTCGAAAGCGCCTGTTCCGCGGCAATGCGCTCCTCGAGCCGCTTGCGGGCCTCGGCAAATTCCTTGTCGCGGCGCTCCTTGTCCTCCGGCTTTTCGCCCTTTTCCGGCACGCGGCCCTTCGGCGGCTCGCCCTTCACGGTGAAGCTGATGAAATGCCCGTCGCCCTTGCCTTTTCTCACGAGCTTCACCGTGTACACGAGATTGTCGAAGGTCTCGGCAACGAGGAGGAAAGGCTTGCCGCCGGCCTCCTTCGCGGAATCGAGCGCAACGTCATCGAACGACAGCGAGCCCAGCCTGTTGGTGGCGGCGACCGCGGCGCTCGGGTTGAGCTCGCCGCCCACCGCGAACTTCCACTGGCCCCATTCCTCGGCGCGCGCGATCTTCCACTGCGGGCCGGCGCCTTCCGGCCCGGCGGCAAGCGTCCGGATGCGCTCGGCCTTGAAGAAATCCTTGTTGAGCCACTTGCCGGGCTCCGCCTCCGCCTTGCCCAGAGGATCGGACACGACCGCCACGGTGTCCTTGGCGCCAACGATGCGCACGTAGCGCCCCGCAGGCACGCCGTCCTTCGCCGCCGGCAACGGGTTGAGCGGGTCCTTCTTCAGCACCTTCTTGCCGAGGACGAGGCCCGCCAGCACCTTGCCCGCGCCATCCCGGAACTCGATGAGCGTGCCGCCGCCCTCGCCTTTGCCCGGGTCTGCAAGCTCGATCCGCGGCAGCAGCGACGCCCCGACCTGCTCGGACTGCGTCACCTTGAGCTCGACCAGCTTGATCATGAGATCGCTGATCTCCTGGAAGCTGGCAGGATAGCCGCCACGTTCCTGCACCACCCAGTTCTTTTCCTTGCGCACGAGCGTCGCCTGGTGCTTTGGACTCTGGATGCGGATCTCGGCGACATCGGCGATCGTGAGCCCGGGCAGGAGCTTGGCGCCGATCTTGGCTCCGCTCGCGCGGTAGGCGGCGATGTCCTGCCAGAACAGCGCGAAACCCGCGCCTCCCAGCACCGCGAGCGCGATGACGAGGTAGAGGAAGTGCCTGCGGTTCATGCCGCCGTTTCCGCGGATTTCTTCAAGCCGCCACTTCTCTGCGGCGCCGGGCGAGCGCGAGGGCAAGCCCGGCGAGCGCGACCAGCAGCGGCACCAGTCCGATGTTGACGACCTTGGTCCAGAACTCGAGCGTGTCGGTCTCGACGCGCAGCCGCTTTCTCAGCTCCTTGAGGGCGAGCCGGGCTTCGGCCGCCTTCTTGCGGAAATTGTCGAGCTCGGCTTGCTGCTCGGGGGTGAGGATAGTGCTGGTGACGCCGGCCTTCGACTTCTGCAGCTTCTGCAGGTTCTCCTGCGTCTGGTTGAGGCTGTCCTCAAGCTCCTTGATCTTGCCAAGGTACTGCTGCTGCGCCTGCGCCTCCATTTCCCGGATCACGGTCAGCGGCTTGCTGAACGAGGCCCGGCTTCGCAGGCTGATCAACGCGCTGTCGCCGGAGAACTGCTCGACCAGGCCGAGCGCGAGCGCGAGGTTGCCGTTGCGCGGAACGGCGACGCGCTGGCCGAATACTTCCTGGATTTCCACCGCCGCTCCGTCCGAGAGCATGTCCACGTCGGCGACCAGCACCAGCGAGTTTTCTTCCTTCGATTCCTTCAGCTGAGGCTCGGCCTTGTCCTCGGCTTTCTTCTTTTCGTCCTGGCCCTTCTTCCGGTCCGCGCGCGGCGTGAAGGGCTGGGGCTTGCCTTGCGGGAAGGCCGTGTGGAACTTGCCGGTGAGGCGGATCGCGAGCGGCATCTCCTCGTTGGTGGGCTGGAAGCCGCGCGTGGAGGGCTCGCCGGAAAGCGTCGCGATGATGAGATCCACCGGCATCGCGTTCTTCGAGGTGCGGGCGAGCGCGGTCTGCGTGAGGCCCTCGGCCGGCTTGCCCTTGAACGAGCCACCGAAGGCGTAGAGCAGCGTTCCGACCTGGCTCGTCACCACGTCATCCTGATTGAGCGCCTGCGTATTGAGTGAGAGCAGCGTCGGCAGCAGCCGCGGGCCGGCGCCGCTCGCGAACGTCAAGTCCGCGATCACCTTGCCCATGTCCACGTCGATGCCCCACGCCTTGAACAGGTTGTAGAACGTGGACTGGCCGGCCTGGTTGCCGCCGAACGGGTTCTGGAAGTCGGGCTGCTGGTCGAAGTAGGCGTAGGGATCGACGAATGCGATGAGCTTCCCTCCGCGCAGCACGTACTGGTCTATGGCGTACTCGGTCTCCTCCGGCAGGTTGCGCGGATGGATCACCAGCAGGACCTTGATGTCGTCCTCGATTCTCGCCGCGTCGAGCTTGATCTCCTTCACATCGAAGATCTTCTTCAACTCCTGGATCAGAACCCAGGCTTCTGCCGGCTGCTGCTTGCGGATCGGATCAAGCGAGCGCCCCATCACCGGCAGCGCGCTCATCACGCCCACTACGGGCTTCTTGGTCTCGCCCACCTGCGCGATTCCCCGGGTGATGTCGTACTCGAGCAGCCGCTCGCGGTCGGGCGTGAGCACCGGGATCGCCGCCTTCTGGTCGAGGAACGCGATCGAGAGCCCGAGATAGAACTTCTCGCCGGTGTTGGTGAGCTGGCCGTCGATGCCGTCCAACTGCGCGGAATCCTCGGCGTCGGAATCCGGCTCCGGGTTGAACTTCTCGAGCACCACCTTGCCGCCGCCCGCCGCCTTGTACTCGTTCAGCAGGTCCTCCACGCGCTTGGCGAAGGTCTTGAGTCCTACCGGCACCGCCTCGCTGCCCTGCGAGTAGTAGAGGCGGAGCTTGACCGGCGCCTCGAGCCGGGCGAGCACCTTGCGGGTGCCGGGCGACAGCGTGTAGACGTCGCCCTCGGTCAGGTCGGCGCGCAGGTTGAACGCGCTCACGATGAAATTGCCGACG
>JAHZNX010000215.1 GCA_020028375.1 Betaproteobacteria bacterium
ATCCGCGCATGGTCCCGGAACCCTGCGGCGATGGATAGGTCAGGTATTCGGCCTTGATCCGGGCATCGTCCGGAGCGATCTGCTGAGCCCACGCGAAGTTGGGGCTGAGGGATTCCAGCATCGCCGCGGCCGTGAGCCCGCCGATCGCATACCGTGCGGCGCGGTCGAGGAACTCGCGGCGGTTCATCACGCCGTGAACGTAACCATCAAACAGATCAAGTACTTCCTGGGGAAAATCGCTCGCTTTCTTGCGCTCCATGGGAAGGGTTCCCTCGGCTGGTTAATCAGGGGCCGCTAGTCTAAACGAAAAGCAGGATCAGGGAAAAACTACTGGGGACGCACACCTATTCCAATCAGAGCTTACCGCTCCCGCTCGGCCTCGTGGCGGCCTTTTGGACCTCGTACTTCCCTCGCGTCATCATCGCTGCCAGCTCCTTCGCCCGCTTCCCGACCTGCTTTGCCCATTGACTGTCAAGCATCTCCCGCGCGGCGTCCTCCCAGTCTTCGACTTTTATCGCGGCAATGGTCCTCTTGAATCGACGGAATCTGGGGAGGCCCAGGTTGAACACCATGTCCAAGATAACGTCCTTCCGCGCAGGATTGAGACGAGAGACCCACGGGAGCCCGAGCTCTACCTCACGTCGGACAGTGGCGATATCGTTGTTGAGAAGCGTCAATGCCTCTTCGCGAGTTATCCCCGTGTCATCAAGATTCCGGCCAACTCCTATCGTGAGCTTGTTCTTGATGTCGCGGTAAGGCTTGAGCCGTAGACCTTCATGTCGAATGAGCATTTCGCGGAGACGACTCACCGCGCCTTCACCGTGCCGATGATCTGCACCCGAACGGCGTAGCCCTCGAGCTGCGTGGGGAGACCTGCCTGGGTCTCAGGCCGGGCGCGGTCGAGGCCGATGACGATCACCTCGTCTCCCCCGGCATCACGGCCGACGCCCACCGAGACGACACCGGGCAGCGCGAGAAAACGGGGAGCGTGTTTCGTCTTCACTTCATGGATAGTTGCAGGCATTTCTCGTTCCCCAGCGAATCCCGTGCACGATATCAGGAGCACCAGCAACGCCGCAATGGCACACCTCATAAAGTGAGCCTGAGCTCGGAAAACACATGCTCGATGCGGTTGATGATCGTGCTGTTCTCGCTTCCCGCAAACAGCAGTCCGATCAGACGGTTGTTATTGTCGAGAACGGCCGAGCCGCTGTCGCCGCCCTGGCTCATGGGGCCGGCTAGCAGCTGATCCGAAAACTGCGCCGTCCGGCCGGGACCGTATTGCACGTTGACGGTCACGTCCACTTGCATGACTTCGCCCGCCGTCAGGCCGGTCGTTCGCCCGCTCTTCTTGATTGCCGTACCCAGATTGCCGCTCCCCAGACCCGAAATCGCGCCGATTTCCAGGATTTCCCGTTTTACCAGCGTCGGGTCCAGGGGTCTGGCGATCGCCGCATCCACCCGATTCTCGGTGGCCTGGATGTTGATGGTGCGATAACGCGTCTTGCTGCCGATCAACTGGCAGCCGGCGTTCAGCGCCGTGATGACCCCGCGCGCGAATTGGCATTCGCTGGGCGGCTCGAGAAACGCGATCGGGACGAAATCCTCCAGCGCCGCGATGTGGTCATCAGGAAGCCTGCCGCCGTCAACCGGCCCCGGTTGGAGAATAGCGTCGCCCCGGAGTGCATCGTTACTGTTGGCGAGCACGTGGTTGTTGGACAGGATGAAGAGCTGGCCTCCCCTGCTCACCAGGCACCCGAGTGTGCCGGCTGTAATGTCGCGATGTCCTATGCTGACCCCGCCCGGAGCCGGCCGATGCCGCGCTGTCCGCTCCTGGAACGCCCGGATGACGCCGGTGGCCACCACGTCGGTTGGGATGCCGTCGATCGTCGAAGGCACCTGGTCGCGCGGTGCGAGTTCGCTCAGGGCGACTTTCCTGGTGACGGAACAAACGATGGACAGTGCGGCGGTCTTTCGCCCCCGCGTGACCTTGTAGCCCACCCCCGTCGCAACGACATTCGTCTGGGGCAGAAGCCTGCGCCGACTATTGACCAGGGCCGCTTTTACCGAGTCGAGATCGTGTGCCATCGAGTCCTCCATGGTGGGGAGTTCAGATTTCTTTGACCTCCATTTTGCAATTGAAATGCAGTCGACATGAAAATTTTAAATTTAATTCGCACGTTGTCGCCGGACGACGACAGCGCATGAAAGGGAATCAAATTGCGACGACTGGAGCGCGGCCCGCGTGCCGAGGTGGTTCTCGGCGTTGACCTGCATGCTGGGCACGAGGGAGCAGCTATTTCTTGCCCCCGCCAGCTCGAAGCGCGGCAATGATCTCCTCGAAGCGCGCTCTAGCTTCGCGCGGCACGCCTTTGCCGTCCGCCCCCTCCTTTGCATGGTCCGCGGCGGTCCGGCCCGACGCGTCGCGCAGATTCGGCTCCGCGCCGCCTTTGATGAGCGCATGCACGAGCTCGAGTTTTCGCCCGAACGGGGAGGATGGAGATTTCCCGAGAGGTACTGGAATCCTGCGCATTTCGCTGGTGGACGCGGCGAAATGCAGGGGCGTGCGTAACGCTCTGTCGCGCGCGTTCGGATCGGCCCCGTGATGGAGAAGCAATTCAACCAGCTCGCGGTTGTCGCTGTGCGTGGCGGCCGAGTGCAGCAGCGTGCCACCCCCGTTTTCCGAAACACTGTGAACATCGGCTCCCCGCGCAAGCAGATGCGTCACCACCGCGTTGTTGTCGTTGCCCACCGCAATCTCGATGGGCGTAGGCACGTCCTTCGAGGCCAAGCCAACGGTCGCTCCTCTGTCGATCAGCAGCCGCGCGATTTCGGCGGACCCCCCTGAGGCGGCTGCGTGGAGCGGGGCCCACGAATCCTCCGACCGCCGGCCGTTGGGGTCAGCGCCCTTGTCCAGCAATGCCCGCACCAGAGCAAGGTCATGCGCTCCGACAGCGTAATAGAGCGCGCTCTGCCCGGCTTCGTCGAACGCGTTGACGTCCATTGCCATGAGCGCCTCGGCTTTCGCCCGTTGCTCGGCCCGCCATGCCAGCATCTTTGGGCTCGGCGCCTCCTGCGCCGCGGCCAGCGTCGTGGACGATGCAAGGCGCTCGCTGATCTTCGGCTTGTCGTCTGGCCAGCGAAAACCAAGTTTGCCGATCAGGCCGGCTGCGTCGGGATGTCCATGTTCCGCCGCCGAAACCAGCCACTTCAGCGCTTCATCCTCGTTTTTGGTTACGCCGCGACCCTCGAAATAGAGAGCGCCGATATTGAACTGGGCGTCCATGGCTCCCTGCAGCGCTGCGAGTCGCCACCATTTCTCCGCTACCAGATAGTTGACCTCGACGCCGCCGCCCTCGTAATAAGCAATGCCCAGAGCCGACTGCGCCTCACTTTCGCCCGCCTCCGCTGCCTTTGCGAGCCACTTGACCGCTTCGGCGCGATCGGCGGCTCCGCCAATCCCGCGGTACAGGCTAATGCCGTAATACGCCTGGCCTCGCGCATGTCCGCCGCGTGCGGCGCGCGCAAACCACTCCGCGGCGGCGGCATCGTCGCGCGGCCTGCCGCGGCCCGTGGCGTGCGCCATTCCCACCCGGAATTGGGCCTCCGGGTCCCCGCTTTCTGCAGCCTCCACGATGCTGATGCAATTGCCGTCTTTGCACACGACGCCGAGGTTTCCGTCCGACCGGAACCCCGAGAACTGCACGAAGACCACGATGAGCAATACCTGCGGTACCACAGCCGCCAACCCCACCAGTGCGGCCCTCAATTTGCCGCGCCTCCAGGTTCGCGCGATCCCCAGGAACAGCGCAACGGACCCTATCAGCAGAATGCATCCGAACGCAACGAGCAGTGTCGTGCGCGCCTGCGGATAGACGCGGAGCACGTAGGACGGAACAAACAGAAACAACACCGACCCTGCAAGCGCAATCCACCAGAGCGGCCATCCCAGCCGCAACCATTTCGAATCGCCCGGTGTATCGGACGTTGAGTCGGGATCCAACGAGGCGGAAGGCTTGCGAGGCTGTGCAGCCGCGCCCGGGTCAATCTGCTTGAATTCGAAGCCGCAGCGTAGACAACGTACTGCATCGTCCGGCATCAGGCTGTTGCACTTGGTACAGCGCCGCATGTCCCCTCCCGGCAACCACGCTGCGCCATTGTGGCCCGCCCTGATTGGCGGGGTCAACGCAGCAATGCCACGCTGCCGCGGGGTCAGCCTTCACGGACCTTGCAGGTGAACGGCGCCTATTTCTTCCGGTCGTAGGTGAATTTCTGCCCGCCGATGCTGGCCTCGTACATCAGACCGCCTTTGGCGACCGTGAAAACCGCCATGCCCTTGAAGTACCGGGCGACATTCTTGGCGTGGTGCTGGGTGCCGCTCGCGCTTGCCGATGGCCCGGTGGTGCCCGCTTGCGCCGAGGCGCCCGCGCGAGGTGTCTCCCACGTACGCGCCCCGAACGTACACCCGGCCCTTGCCGTGCGCGCCGCCAACGACGAAGCCGCCCTTGCCGACGGTGGGCAGCACCGCATAGCCATAGCTCTTGCCGAAGAACTGGCCGCTCTCGCCCGCCTTGCGGAACACGTTGATCGTATCCGCGTAATCGTCAGCGCGAGCCTGGGCAGCCGGGAAGGCCAGCAGGAACAGCACCAGGAGATTGCGCAATTGAACGTTCATGGTTGGTACCTCTCACCTCTCGGGTCGGACCACGCGATGTTTCTGTATGACTCCACCCTCATGGCGAGGTGACGACAAACGGGTTACTCGGACCGAGGCGCGTGGCGCCATTGTTGGCGAACAGTCGCAGCTCATAAGTACCCGGTGCGAGCGAGGACGGAATCGCCAAGGGCAAGCTGCCGCTTGCCGTGCCCGTTGTGTAACGCCAGGCCCGGTAAGCAGTGTTGGGAGCGCCCGGAGCGAACACCCCGATCCAGTCAGTGCCCGACGGCGCGCAGACGCCGCTCCAGGTGGCCGTCACTGAGCCTCCCGCCGCAACGCTCGCGGGACTCGCGCTGAGCGTGCCGCCCGTGCATCCCGTGGTAACGGTGAAACTGTTGCTGACCGCGAGCAGCGTGTTGCCATTGCCGGCGAACAAGCGCAGCTCATATGTGCCGGGGGCTAACAAGACCGGGATCGCCAGGGGCACGGTGCCGTTCGCTGCCCCCGTGGTGTAACGCCAGGCCGCGTAAGCGGTGTTGGGTGCCCCCGGTACAAAGAGTCCAATCCAATCGCTTCCGGTTGGCGCGCAAATGCCGCTCCATGTGGCCGACACAGAACCACCGGTGGCAATGCTCGCCGGGCTCGCGCTGAGGGCGCCGCC
>JAHZNX010000032.1 GCA_020028375.1 Betaproteobacteria bacterium
GTGAGCGCACGCTCGTACGCGGCGACCGCTTCCTCGAGGCGGCGTTGACGCAGTCGCAGGTTACCGAGGTTCACGTTCGCCGAAGGCCAGTCGGCGTCCTGTTCCAGCGAAGCCTCGTACTCGTTAGTCGCGGCCTCCCGCTTGCTGCGCTGGTCGGGAGAAAGCTGCTCATCGGCAATATCCGCGAGCACACGCGCGGCCTCGACCCGAACGCCGCGCACCGGGTCGGCGAGAAGCGGCGCGGCCGCCTGCGCGCGCACGGCCGGCTCGAACCTCGCGATCAGGCCGAGCGCTGCGATGCGCATCCCGGGATCGTAGTTTGCTAGCAGCTTGCGCACCACCGGCAGGTTTTGCTGCCGGAGATTAGGACCTGACAGCGTTGCAGCGGTCGCCTTCACGAGGGGCGGCGCCATCGCGTCCTCTGCAAGCGCGAGCAGCGCGGGCAGCGCCTTCGCGCCCTGAGTCCCGCCCGCATTTAGTGTCGTGCCGTAGTGCCGGCGCTCGCGCCAGGTCTTGCCGTACCACCGATCCATCGCCGCCGCCGCCCATTCCGGCTTGCGGTCAGCGTGGCACTGGGTGCACGCATTGGGGCTGCCCAGCGCAGCGGACAGGTCCGGCCGGGGGATGCGCAAGCTGTGATCGCGCCGCGGGTCAACGACCATGTATTTTTGCGCGGGCATGTGGCATTCGACGCATTGCGCGCCCTTCGTCCCCGACTTGTGGAAGTGATGCTGTTCCGCATCGAACGCGGACGCGCTATGGCAGCGCACGCACAGTGCGTTGCCCTCGGCCCGGAGCTTCAGGGCGTGCGGCTCGTGGCAATCCATGCAGGTGACGCCGCGTTGGTACATTCTGCTCTGGAGGAACGAGCCCCAGGTGTAAACCTCCTCGCGCTGCTGTCCGTCGGCGTGGTAGTTCGGGGGCGTCAGCATTGCGAGGCGGTGCGTGTCCTCGAGCGGCGCGCCCGCCTCCCCCCCTTCTGCAATCGCGGAGCGGCGGGCGTGACACGCCGCGCAGACATTCATCAGCGCATCGGCTGCGGGCTGGTCGCGTTGCGCGGTCCGCGCATCTGCTGCCGGTAGCTTCCACGCCTCGTTCCAGCGGCTTCTCAGTACGACAAGGCCCTTGTCGCTCTGCGACGTGTAGGGCGGCCGAGCTTCCTTCGCCCACTCCACGTGGCGGGATCCCGGCCCATGGCAGGCCTCGCACGCGACGTTGATCTCGCTGAAGGTGGTCTTATAGGCATTACTGCCCGCGTCATACCCCTTCTTCAGGTTGGTCGAATGGCACGCGGCGCACTGCAGGTTCCAGTTCTGATACAGCCCGGTCCAGTGGAGTGGGTCCCCAGGGTCGAACTTCTCGTTCGGGTAAAGATGGAACCAGCGCTGCCCGCCCTCGCCTTTCGGCCGCGCATCCCACGCAATGGAAAGCGCCTGAAATCGCCCGCCAGGGAATTCGATCAGATACTGCTGCAGCGGCGTGACGCCGAAGGTGTACTTGATCTCGAAATCGGCGAGCTTGCCGTCCGGGCCGTCGGTGCGGACCATGAACCTGCCGTCGCGTTTGAAGAACCTGGACTCGACGCCAAAGTGCTTGAATCTCGCGTTCTCGAAATCGCCGAGTATCGCGGATGTGCTCGCTTCCTGCATCGCGAGCGCGTGGTGGGAGCCGCGCCACGCCTCGGCCTGTCTTGAGTGGCAGCCGGAACAGGCGCTGCTGCCCAGGAATTGCGCTGCGGCGGCGGGACGCGGGGCGATGGGTACTCCAGCCGGCGCCCACGTCCGCCACGCGAGCCAGGCGGCCGCGAGCAATGATGCAACCAGCGCGCTCGCGGCAACGATACGCCACAGGCCTGTTCGGGCCCGGGGGGAATCAGATTGCTTGGGTGACTGACTGGCGGCGCTTGCCGCCTGTCCGTGACCCGGCTTGCGACGCTTCGCCATGGAGCGGCAATTCTAGCAAGCGCCCCCGCCAGAGACGCCCCCCGTTACTGCGTCATTTCGTCATTGCATCGCCAGGCAATGGTCACTCGACGAGGGGAATCTGCGCCGCCAGCTCGTACTTGACGATCGCGCGGATCTTGTTCTCGATCTGGATGTAGCGCGCGACTTTCACGCCCGGAATGACCTTCTCGAGCTTCGGCACATAGGAGCGCTTGAGCTTGACCTCCGCCTCCTCGACGGCGATCGCCTCGTTGATCAGCTTCTTCGCCGCCTCGTCGGAAACCGGCCCCTTGTTGTAGGCGTCCGCGTAGCGCTTGATCGTCCCAAAGAGCCGCTTGTTGATGCCCGCCAGATCCTTCTGGTAGGCCTCGTACACCGGCCAGAAGTCCTTCGCCTCGCTCTCGGTCAACTGCAGGTTGGCCGCGACCACGAGCTTCTTGTCGGCCTTGATCTTGTCCGCGAGGATCTTCATGTCCGACGCGGTCTGCGCGGCCGCGGGAAGCGCGAGCAGGATGGAAAACGAAAACAGGACAGCCTGGATAAGCTTCATTACCAATCTCCTTGAATGTTTCACGACATTCGTGCCGGGATTCCGGTCACGAGGCCGCGATTCTACAGCAACAGGCGCTCAGCGTATGAGCGTCTGGACGATGAGGGAGCGCTCCTTCCAGTACATCCCGTTGAGCCGCATCGAAATGCCCTCGAGCGCGCCCAACGGCGGGTCGGAGAATTCGAGCACCGCGGCCGGGCGCGAGCCGTCCCCTTCCACCCTCTGGATCTTCGTGCATTCCAGGTCCGGAGCGTACTTCTTGACGAACGCGCGCAGCTCCTCATCCTGGGTCCCCGGCGCGATGTTTCCAATCCAGAGCTTCATATCCGCCTCTTTGCCACAGTTCTCACGGGAAAATCGGCGGAGTCCTCGAGATATCCACCGCGGGCGGCGGGACGAGCTTGTCCGCCTCGTTGACCCAGCCGCCGCCCATCGCCTTGTAGAGGTTGATCAGCGCGAAAAAGAGCTGGCCCTGCGTCTGCGTGTACTGCAGCTCGGCATTGAAGAGCTTGGTCTCGGCGTCGGTGACTTCGAGGTAGCTCGTATAGCCGTTGTCGTAGCGCAGCCGCGCGAGCCGCGCATAGTTGCGCAGCGCACCGACCTGGCGCGCCTGCGCAGCCAACTGCTCGCGCGTCTTCGCCTGGTCGATCAGCGCGTCGCTCACTTCCTGGAACGCGGTCTGGATCGCCTTCTGGTACTGCAGCAGCGCCTGCTCGTGCTGGGCCTCGGCGACCGAGAGCTGGCCGCTGAGCGCGCCGCCGGTGAAGATCGGCTGCGACACGGAGGCGGCGTACGACCAAGTTCGCGCCGGACCGGTGAAGAGGTCAGACAGCGAGGAGCTCGCGGTGCCGAGCAGCGCGGTGAGCGAGATGCTGGGGAAGAATGCGGCCTTGGCAACGCCGATGCGGGCGTTGGCGGCGATCAGCACCTGCTCCGCCTGCCGCAGGTCCGGCCGGCGTTCGAGGAGCTCCGACGGCAGCCCCGCCGGCACCTGCGGCAGCACGAGCTTGTCGAGCGTGCGGCCGCGCAGGATCGGCCCCGGGTTGCGGCCGAGCAGCACGGACAGCGCATTCTCCTGCTGCGCGATCTGCCTCTCGAGCGGCGGGATGGAGGCGAGCGCGAGCTCGTAATCGGAGCTCGCCTGGCTCAACTCCACCTCCGACAACACGCCACCGTCGAAGCGCAGCTTGAAGATGCGGTAGAACTCCCCGCGCGACTGCGCAGTGCTCCTTGCGATCTCGAGCTGGCGGTCGAGGTCGACGAGCGTAACGTACGAGGTCGCCACCGCCGAGACGAGCGAAAGGATGACCGTGAACCGGCCCTGCTCGGACGCGAGCAGCTCCGCGCGCCCCGCCTCGGTCGAGCGGCGCAGCCGCCCCCATACGTCGATTTCCCACGCCACCCCCAGATCGAGGAAGTAGGCGTCGAAGGTGTTGGACGTGCCGGCGGCGAGCGGGGGCGAGGTCGCGGTCGAGATGCGTTGTCTTCCCGCCTGGCCCTGCGCGGCTGCCTGCGGGAAGAGCTGCGAGCGGGTGACCCCGTAACGCCCGAAAAATTCCTCGACGCGCGCGGCGGCGATCTTGACGTCCTTGTTTTCGGCGAGCGCGGTCTTCAAGAGGTCATTGAGGACCGGGTCCTTGAACTGCTCCCACCACGCAGTGTTGACGAGGTCGCGCGCGGCCTTGTCATCGAATCGAAACGCGGACGGCGCATCGACCGCGGGGCGCTGGTAATTCGGCCCGAGCATGCAGCCGGCGAGCGTGCCGGTGAGGGCTACCGTCAGCGCAAGCGCTTTCACACCACCCCGGCCGTTGCCACGGCCACCCCTCCTCGGTAAGGAGGGGAATGAAAACGGTCGCTCCGCCGTCAACAAAAGTGAATTCTCCCCTCCTTTGCAAGGAGGGGTGGATGCAAAGCAGACGGGGTGGTTGGCGCGCATGTCAATTATCCCCGCGCGGCGCGTGGGCTGCCGCTGCGGCACCGCTGCCTGCGGGGGCGCCCTTTTTGCCCGGAGCATGGTCGCCCGCGTTTTCCTTGCCGCGCTCCGCCAGCTGTTCGAACAAATAAAAGAACAGCGGCACGAACAGCAGCGCCAGCGTGCTCGCGCCGATCATGCCGCCGATGATGCCGGTGCCGAGCGAGTGGCGCGCGTTCATGCCGGCGCCCAGCGCGATCGCCAGCGGCACGCAGCCGAAGATGAAGGCGAGCGAGGTCATGACGATCGGCCGCAGCCGCAGCTCACCGGCCTCAACCGCCGCGTCGAGAAGCGACTTGCCCTGATGGCGCAGCTCGACCGCGAACTCGACGATCAGGATCGCGTTCTTCGCGGCGAGACCGACCAGCACCAGCAGACCGATCTGGAAGTAGACGTCGTTTTCGAGGCCGCGCGCCCATGTCGCAATCAGCGCGCCGATCAGGCCGAAGGGCACCGCCGTCAGCACCGCGCCGGGCAGCGTCCACGACTCGTACATCGCCGACAGGATCAGGAAAACGATCAGCACGCCGAACGCAAACGCGATCGCCGAAGAATTTCCCGACTTGATCTCCTGGTAGGCCATGCCCGACCACTCGTAGCCGTAGCCCTCGGGCAATACCTTGGCGGCGACTTCCTGCATCGCCTTGATCGCGTCACCCGAGCTGTAACCCTCCTTGGCGGCGCCGATCAACTGCGCCGCCGGGAAGCCGTTGAAGTGCGGCATCAGGTCGGGGCCGATGACGTAATCGGTATTGACCACGGCCGACAGCGGCACCATCTTGCCGTTGCTCGAGCGCGTGTAGAGCTTCGTAATGTCGTTCGGCGTCTCGCGGTATGGCGCATCGGCCTGCAGCACCACGTTCCAGACCCGGCTGTACTGCGTGAACTGGCTGACCACGATCGATCCGAACTGCGCCTGCAGCGCGCTGTTGACGTCCGCGATCGGCACGCCGAGCAGCACCGCCTTCGAGCGGTCGACGTTGGCCCGCATCTGCTGCGAGATGCCGCGATAGGTGGTGGCGACGCGCGCCAGCTCGGGGCGCTTGGCGGCTTCCGCCAGGAACTGCTGGGTGACATCGTTGAGCCGCAGCGGATCGCCGCTCACCTTGTCCTGGATCCAGAACTCGAAACCGCTGCCGGTGCCAATGCCCGGGATCGCCGGCGGCGCGATCGGGATGAACACGCCGGTGTCGATGTGCTGCGATCCGGCGTAGACCTCGCGCAGGATGGCGCCGACGTTTTCCTTTTTGGCAGTCTCGATCGATTTATAACGCTCCTTGAAGTCCTTGAAGGTGACGAACAGCGCGGCGACGTTCGGCTTGTACTGGCCGTCGATGAAGCTGTAGCCGTTGACGATGGTGCGGTCGGCAACCGCCGTGTCCTTGGCGAACAGCACGTCGATCTGGCTGGATGTCTCGACCGTGCGCTTCATGCTGGCGGCGTCGGGCATGACGATCTGCGCGAAGGTGTAGCCCTGGTCCTCGTTAGGCACGAAACTGCTGGGAATAGTCTTGAACAGGTGCACGATGCCCCACACCATCAGCGCAAACACCGCAAAGGCGACGAACATGCGCTTGATGGTGAACAGTACTGCGCGGCCGTAGGCCTTGGTCACGCGATCGAACCAGCGGTTGAACCAGGCGAACGGGCCCTTGGTCGGCGGCGTGGTGTGTTTCAGCATGAGGCCGCACATCGCCGGCGTCAGCGTCAGCGCGACGAAGCCCGAGATCGCCACCGACAGCGCGATCGTCAGCGCGAACTGCTTGTAGAGCTGGCCGGTGGTGCCGGGCAGGAAACCCGCCGGCACGAACACCGCGGCAAATACCAGCACCACCGCGACCACCGGACCGGCCACTTCTTCCATCGCCTTGATCGAGGCTTCCTTCGGCTCAAGGTGATGCGCAAGCATGTTGCGCTCGACGTTTTCCACCACCACGATCGCGTCGTCGACCACGATACCGATTGCCAGCACCATGCCGAACAACGTCAGCAGATTGATCGAGAACCCGAGCGCCAGCATGCCAAGGAAGGTGCCGATCAGCGCGACGAAGATGGCCACCGTGCAAATGATGGTGGCGCGGAAATTCTGCAGGAACAGATAGACCACCAGCACCACCAGCACGATCGCCTCGAACAGCGTGTGGATCACTTCCTCGATCGACAGCCGCACGAAATCGGTGGTGTCGAGCGCGATCGCGTAATCGATGCCGGCCGGCAGGGTGCTCTTCAGCTCCCCCATGGTCTTGCGGATGGCTGCGGAAACCTCGAGGCCGTTCGCGCCGGGCTGCTGGTAGATGACGATCGGGGTGGTCGGGGCGCCGTTGAACTTGTTGTCGTCGATGTATTGGCGGCGGCCGGTCTCGGCGCGCGCGACGTCCTTGACGCGCACGATTGCGGAACCGTCAGGATTGGCGCGCAGGATGATGTCTTCATAGCGCGACGGCTCGACAAACGGCCGCTCGGTCACCACCGGGAAGGTCATCGCCACGTTGCCGCGGTTCGGTTCGGCGTTGACCTGGCCGGCGCTGACCAGCGCGTTCTGGTTGGCCACCGCGTTGGCAATGTCGGTGGTCGTGATGCCCAGCGAGGCCATGCGGTTCGGGTTCATCCAGATGCGCATCGCCTGGTCGGGCACGCCGAAGATCTGCGCCTGCCCTGCGCCGTTGATGCGCTTGATCGCGTCGAGCACGTAGACGTTGACGTAGTTGGTCACGTATTCCGGCGTGTAGCGGCCCTCCTTGTCGAATAACGCGACGATCATCAGGATGCTCGCGGATTTCTTCTGCACCGACACGCCGTACTGAGTCACCGCCTCGGGAAGTTGAGGCAGGGCGAGGTTGACGCGGTTCTGCACCTGCACCTGCGCTATGTCGGGGTCGGTGTCGAGGGTGAAATAGACCGTGATAGTCAGCTGGCCGGTGTTGGAACTGATCGACGTCATGTAGAGCATGTTGTCGGCGCCGTTGATCTGCGCCTCGATCGGTGCCGCCACCGAGTCGCCGACCGTCTTCGAGTCCGCACCGGGATAGGTGGTCGTCACCTGGACCTGCACCGGTGTAATGGTCGGGTACTGCGCGACCGGCAGCACGACCATTGAGACCAGGCCCGCCACACAAATAAGGAGCGAGACGACCGTCGCGAAGATCGGCCGTTCGATAAAGAACTTGGAAAACATCAGTCGGCGCCCTGGTTATTTCGCGGCTGCGGCTGGTTTTGCGGCCTTCGCGGGACTCTTGGTCGCAGGCTTTTCGGCCGCCGGCGGCTTTGCGACCTGCGCCTCGTCCGGCGCTTTGGCCACGTACGGCGTCGCCTTCACCGGCGCGCCGGCGCGCAGCCGCAGCGCGCCGCCGACCACCACCTGCTCGCCGGCCTGCAGGCCCGCATTGATGAACCACTGGTCGCCGTACCAATCGCCGGGTGTGACCGGGCGGTTCTCGGCCTTGCCGTCCTTGTCAATGACCCACACGAAATGGCCCTTCGCGCCCTGCTGGACGGCGCTTTGCGGAACGAGCACGGCATTCGGGCGCAGCGCGCCTTTGAGCCGCGCGCGCACGTACTGATTCGGCCGCAGCGCGCCATGCGGGTTGGCAAAAGTCGAGCGCAGCAGAAAGGTGCCAGTCTGCGAATTGAACGACGGGTCGGTATAAGTGATGCGGCCGATCTGCGGGAAGGTGGTGCCGTCGACCAGCACGATCTCAACCGTGAAGTTGCGATCCTTCGGCGGGATGATCAGGCCTTTGGCGGTCTGGTCGCGGAAAGACGACAATTCGTTTTCCGAGATGCTGAAATTCACCCACATCGGATTGAGCGACGACACAGTCGTCAACTGGCTGTTGGTCGAACTGAGATAGGCGCCGACTTTCTGCTGCGCTGCGGTCGAGACGCCGTTGATCGGCGAGGCGATCGTCGTATACGACAGGTTGAGCTTCGCGGTCTCGACATTGGCCAGTGCCTGCGACATCGCGGCGGAAGTGGTCTGCTCCGAGCCGGTGGCGTCGTCGAGGTCCTTCTGCGACAGCGCATTCACCGCGGCCAGCGGCTTGACGCGCTTCAGGTTGGCTACCGCGGTGTCGTTCGCGGCTTTGGCCTGGTCGTAGGACGCCTGCATCGCCTGCAACTGCGCGATGAACGGCTTCTGGTCCATCACGAACAGCACCTGGCCTGCCTTGACGATATCGCCCTCGGTATAGAGCTGCTTGTCGAGGAAGCCGTTGACGCGCGCCACGATGTTGACTTCCTGCGGGCTTTGCGTCGTGGCGATGTATTCGTAGACGATCGGCGTGTCGCGCGGTTCGATCTTGAGCACGCTGACTTCGGGCGGTGGCGGTGGCGCCGCTTCCTTCTTCTCGCAGCCGGTCGTGAGCGCAAGGGCCACGCAGGCAAGCGCCAGCCACGCGTCGGCCCCTGATGTGCCACTGCGCGCGGAGTCAATCGGGATCGGGGAATTTGTCATCTGGAACCTGCCGCTGGAAAATTGAATCGTAAGGTTTCGCGGCGCATATTACATGCGGTGTCGAGCTGGGCCTGGAACGGTCTTGGGTCGATCGGAAAGAGAACCTGGCCCGCTTTCACCAGAGCGCCTTCCTCATACCCGACGACGGGTGCCAAGGCAGTCAGTGGCAGGCGGGCATGCGCGAAAAGAGATCCTTTCGTATTCATGATCTATGTGGAGCTTGGGTGAGCTGTATTCCGGGAAGGCAGCTTCTGCGACCAGGCGGGTTACCCATAAATATTGGCATGTTTATCTGCATGCCGCCACCGCCCCTTGACCTAAATCAAACGAATTTCATACGCGACCCTCCGCCCCCGCGCAAGACTGCGAGTTGTTCAATGGCGGCGGGCTCCCCAATTTTCGCCAGAGTCCATCAAGAGAAGACGGGGCCGTGAGGGGGCCATCATCTGGCGCAGGCGGCGAGATGGTGTCCGGCTCGCGACGCATCCGTGAGGCCGGCATTGACGATGGCTGGCGCGCAACATTGACAATCGATTGACGATCCCGGCGGCGCCCTCCGCAGAGGGTTGACATTATGAATTTATACTCATTGACAATTGATTGACAATCTGCGAGCGTGCCGGCGATGAATCCCAAGCGCAAGATCCTCGCCTATCTGGCCCGGCGGCGAGCTGCGGGCGGCGGCGAGCTGCGTTCGCACCTCGGCATCAGCCGCCAGGCCTTGAGCGTGCACATTCGGAACCTGGTCGAGGCCGGCAAGGTCGTCCGGTCCGGCACGGCCCGCGGCGCACGATACATGATTCGGGGCCGGGCGCCGACGCCCACGATTGTGTCGCATGCGCTGCGCATCCGGGGCCTCGACGAAGCCCGGGTCTGGAACGCGCTGGCAACGGGACTCAATTTGCGCCAGGCATTGCGGCGTAACGTGGAAGCTATCGCCCATTACGCCTTTACCGAAATGCTCAATAACGCGATCGAGCACTCCCGGGCGCCTCGGTGCTCGGTCCGCTTCCGGCTCGATCCGGGACTGCTTTCCTTCGAGGTTCGCGACCCGGGCATCGGCGTGTTTCACTCGATTGCCTCCAAGCTCCGCCTGGACGGCGAACACACCGCTCTGGTGGAACTGCTCAAGGGCCGCACCACCACGATGCGAAAAGCTCACTCCGGCGAAGGCATTTTCTTCACTTCGCGCGCTGGGGATCGCTTTGTGCTCCGATCCCACCGCATCCAGGTCGAATGGAGCCGGATCAAGGACGATGTGTTCGTGTCCAATCCGCGGTTTCTGAAAGGCACCAGCGTTTCGTTCATGATCCAGCGCAACAGCCGACACCAACTTGAAACCGTCTTCGCCGAATTCGCGCCCGAGGAATATGACTTCCGGTTCCAGAAAACCAGGGTGCTGGTGAAGCTGTTGCAGCGCGACTACGTCTCGCGCTCCGAAGCCAAGCGCCTCATCGTCAATCTTGAGAAGTTCAGCGAGGTTGTTCTCGATTTCCGGGACGTGAAATCGGTGGGGCAGGGATTCGCTGACGAAATTTTCCGCGTCTTTTCCGGCCTACACCCGGGCGTCAAGATTTCCACGGAAAACGCGAATCCGGCCGTGGACGCCATGATCCGTCACGTACGGTCGAAGTAAGGAATCCTGTCGGCCGGCACGAAAGCGGAACCGGGAACGCGCTTTCGTGTTGGCGGAGAGAGAGGGATTCGAACCCTCGATAAGCCTTTTGAGCCTATACTCCCTTAGCAGGGGAGCGCCTTCGACCACTCGGCCATCTCTCCGGTACCGCACTACCCATTACACCTGCAATTCCGTCCTCCTCACTCCTTTCGATCGCGTGGTCGAAGCCGCTCCCGCGCACAGGAACCACTCGGCCATCTCTCGTGAACCGTAGAGATTTTATCGCAGATTCGGTGAAGTCCTCCATTAAGGAAATCAGGGCCGGCTCCCGTTCTGCTTCCGGTCGGTTCGGTGCACCTGCCACTTCCCGGACGCAATTTCGGGGAAACCATCGGAAGCGACTAAAATGAAGCATGCCTGCCTGGGCTTGGCTCGTTCCGGCGTTGTCGTTTGCCCTGCTTCTCGGCGCCATGATAGCGGGCGTGGGCACTTTGCTGGCCGTGCTGTGTGGCGTCGGTCTGGTTGGGGCGGTCATCGCGGCGGTTCACCACGCCGAAGTCGTAGCGCATCGCGTAGGCGAGCCCTTCGGGACACTGGTTCTCGCCGTGGCCGTGACCGTCATCGAAGCCTCGCTCATTCTCTCCATGATGTTCGCTGGCGGCGACGACATGGCCGCCCTGCCGCGCGACACGATCTACGCCGCGGTGATGATCATTTGCAACGGTGTCGTGGGCATATGCATTCTGGTGGGAGGCCTCGCGCACCGCGAGCAGAGCTTCCGCGTTGAAGGGGCTGGCGCAGGGCTCGCTGCGCTGATCGTGATGTCAGCGTTGACGCTCGTGCTTCCGGTTTTCACGACGAGCACGCCGGGCGGAACGTACAGCGGACCGCAACTCGCGTTCGTGGCAGTGACGTCGGCTGCGCTTTGGGCGATCTTCGTCTTCATTCAAACCGTGCGTCATCGGGACTATTTCATTCCTGCCAGGAACGCCGCCAATCCGGAGGTGCATGCCGAGCCGCCGACGGGCGGCGAGGCATGGACGAGCTTTGGGCTGCTCCTCGTCTCCCTGGTGGCCGTCGTGGGATTGGCCAAGGTTCTCTCACCCACGATCGAGCATGCGATTGCCATGGCTGGCGCACCCAAGGCCGTTGTCGGAATCGCGATTGCGCTGCTGGTCCTGTTGCCCGAAACCTGGGCCGCCTTGCGTGCCGCGCGGGCGAATCGCCTTCAGACCAGCATGAATCTTGCCGTTGGCTCCGCGGTCGCGTCCATTGGACTCACCATTCCAGTAGTGGTGCTGGCGGCTAACGCGTTCACCTTCCCGCTGGTTCTGGGTCTTGAGCCCAAGGACCTCGTGATGCTCGCGATCACATTCCTCGTCAGTGCTGTCACTCTGGGCACCGGCCGGACGCACATGATGCAGGGGGCAGTGCACCTGGTACTCTTTGCCGCGTTCGTGTTTCTCGCGTTCGTGCCGTGATACAGATCAACAGCCCGCTTGACGCACCCTCGTCAAGCGACCGTAACCGGGATCTTTCCAATCTTTGAGCGCCATTCGCGCGGGCCGCTCTCGTGAACCGCGTTTCCGTTCGTGTCGACAGCGACCGTGACCGGCATGTCCTTGACCTCGAACTCGTGGATCGCCTCCATGCCGAGATCCTTGAACGCGAGCACGCGCGCCGCGCGGATGGCCTTCGCAACCAGGTACGCGGCGCCGCCGATTGCGATCAGGTGAACGCCCTTGTGCTGCTTGATCACTTTCACCGCGTCCGCGCCGCGCTCGGATTTTCCGATCGAACCGAGCATCCCGGTCTTTCCGAGCATGGTGTCCATGAACTTGTCCATGCGGCGCGAGGTGGTGGGGCCGGCGGGTCCGACGGCCTCGTCACGAACCGCGTCCACCGGCCCGACGTAGTAGATGAGGCGGTTCGTGAGATCCACCGGTAGCTTCTCGCCCTTCGCAATGAGATCGGCGAGGCGTTTGTGGGCGGCGTCTCGGCCGGTGATGATCTTCCCGGTCAACAGCAGCCGGTCGCCAGCCTTCCACTTCGCGGTTTCGGCCTTTGTCAGCTTCTCGAGGTCGACGCGCGTTGCCCCCACCGAGAGATCGACCGCGATTTTCGGCCAGTGCTCGAGAGCCGGCGGTTCGAAGCGCGCGGGTCCG
>JAHZNX010000033.1 GCA_020028375.1 Betaproteobacteria bacterium
GGCGGGCGTGTCGTCGATCGGCGCCACCACCTTGACGAAGCCGTCCTCCATGCCGACCTCGATGCCGAGGCCGCCGAACTCGCCCTGGGTGCCGACCTGCAGCTCGCGGAACGCCTCCTGGTCGAGGTAGGCGGAATGCGGATCGAGGCCGGTCAGCATGCCGTTGATGGCTTCCGTGATCAGCTTCTTGTCGTCCACCGCCTCGACGTAGTCGCTCTTCACCCGTCCGAAGACCTCGGTGAACGCGCGCAGCTCCTCGATCGGCAGCGGCGCGGTCGTCGCCGCTTTCTGCGCCACCGCGGAGAAATTGAGGCTGACGGCGACGCCGATCAGCGCGCCGATCGCCAGGAGTCCGATTTGATGCAGCTTGTTGCGCATTGCCTGCTCCTTGAAACCCGTGAGACAAGTGCCCCCGCTTCGCATTCCCCTTCGACACGGGGGTTGGGGGGATTGGCTTCCCGCGTTACTTGATGTTGACCCAGTCCAGGGGATCCATCGGCTTGCCCTGGTGCCGGAGTTCGAAGTATAGACCTGAATCGGCGTTGCCGCCGCTGTTACCCACCGCCGCAACGGCCTCCCCGCCGTGAATTATGTCACCGACCCGCTTGAAAAGCGCCTCGTTGTTGCCGTAGAGGCTCATGAACGCGTCGCCGTGGTCGATGATCAGCAGGTTGCCGAATCCGCGCAGCCAGTCGGCGAACACCACGCGGCCGTCGGCGACCGCGCGCACTTCCTCGCCCGCGCGGGCCGCGATGAACAGTCCCTTCCAGAGCACTCCGCCATCTGAACGTGGACTGCCGAAGCGGTTCGCAAGTTCCCCGCGGACCGGCGGGCTCAACCGGCCCTTCAACCGGGCAAAGGCGCTGTCGCCGAGCGGGGCCGCGGGAGCGCGATCGCCGCGCGGCCGCGGCGCGGGCTTGGAGCGCGCCATCAGCTTCGCCAGGCTCGCAACGAGGCGCGCCAGCCGCGTCTCGTCGCGCTTCAGCGTGCCCATCTCGTGCCGCTGGCGCTCGATTTCGCGCGAGATCTTCGCGAGCACCTGGTTGCGCGCGCGCTTCTCGCGCTCGAGGCGGGCGCGCTGCGCCCGCTGCTCGACGGTCACGGCGGAGAGCTCGGCGGCCTTCTGCTCCGCTTCCTGCGCCAGCTCGCGCAGCCGGGCGAGTCCCGCGCGCAGCTCCGCGATCAGCTCGGCGCGCGCCCGGGAGATGTAGCCGAAGTAGTGAAGGCGGCGGCTGATCTGGGCGGGATCCTCGCGGTTGAGGAGGAGCCTTAACGGCTCGGCCTGGCCGCCGAGGTAATGCCGGTAGATGAGATCCGCCAGAGCCGCCTGTTGCGCCTTCAGCGCCTGCTCGCGCTGGCGCGACTCGGCGTTCAATTCGGCGAGCCGCTTCTGGTATTGGCGCGCCTCGCTCCCCAGCTCGCGCAGCGCGCGGTTTGCTTCCGAGATCGCGCGCTCCGACTCGCGCAGCGCGTCGGTTGCCTCGCTCTTCGATTCCTCGGCCGCGGCGAGGCTCTTCTGCAGCGCGTCGATGCGCCCGCGGAGCTCGCGCAGCTCCTTCTCCTTTTCCTTCGCGCCGGGGGTGGCCGGCTCCGCGGCCGGGCTCGCCAGCAGAAGCAGCAGGAGAAGAGCGCCCGCGGTACGCGCGTTCACGTGAAGGCGATGAGGGATTTCCCGGTCATCTGCGGCGGCTGCGGCAGACCCATCATCGTGAGCAGCGTCGGGGCGACGTCCTGCAGCGCGCCGCGCGCGGCGACCTTCGCCCGCCGGCCGACGTAGAGCAGGGGCACGAGGTTCAGGGTGTGCGCGGTGTGCGCCTGCCGGGTCGCGGCGTCGAGCATGGTCTCGGCGTTGCCGTGGTCCGACGTGATGAGCACCTCGCCGCCGGCTTCGCGCATCGCGGCGACCACCCGCCCGATGCATTCATCGAGCACTTCGATGGCGCGGATCGCCGCCGCCAGGTTGCCGGTGTGGCCGACCATATCGCCGTTGGCGTAGTTGCAGATGACGGCGCCGTACTGCCGGCTGCGGATGGCGTCCACCAGCCGGTCCGTGACCTCGCGCGCGCTCATCTCGGGCTTGAGATCGTAGGTCGCGACCTTGGGCGAAGGGACGAGGACGCGCTCCTCGCCCGGATACGGCGCCTCCACGCCACCGTTGAAGAAATACGTGACGTGCGCGTATTTCTCGGTCTCGGCGATGCGCAGCTGCTTCAAGCCCTGCGCCGCGATGTATTCCCCGAACCCGTTGGCGACGCTCTGCGGCGGAAACGCCGCCGGGATGTGCGCGTAGTCCTCGCCGTAGCTCGTGAGCGTGCAGAAGAAGCCCAGCCGCGGGACGCGCTCGCGCACGAAGCCGTTGAAGCCGGGATCGGTCAGCGCGCGCGTCAGCTGGCGGGCGCGGTCCGCCCGGAAATTCATGAACACGACCGCATCCCCGTCCTCCATCCGCGCGGCCTCGGCGCCGATCGCGGTGGCGTGGACGAATTCGTCGGATTCCCCGCGCGCGTAGGCTGCGCGCAGGGCCTCGGCTGCAGTGCCCGCGCGCTGCGCCGCCTTGCCCTGGGTGAGGAGATCGTAGGCCGGCCGCACGCGCTCCCACCGGTTGTCGCGGTCCATCGCGTAATAACGACCGCAGATCGAGGCGATGCGCCCGGCCTTGAGCTCCGCGCACAGCCGCTCGAGCGCGAGGAGGGAAGCTTCGGCGCTCCGCGGCAGCGTGTCGCGCCCGTCCAGAAACGCGTGCGCCCTGATTTCCTTCACGCCGGCGCGCGCGGCCATCCGCAGCGTGGCATGGATCTGCGACTCGTGGCTGTGGACGCCTCCGGGGGAAAGCAGGCCCAGCAGGTGCAGCGAGCGGCCGGCGCCGCGCGCGGTCTCGACCGCCTTCGCCAGCACCGGGTTGCGGGTAAACTCGCTGGTCTCGATCGCGTTCTCGATCCGGGTGTAGTCCTGGTAGACGACGCGCCCGGCGCCGATGTTCATGTGCCCGACCTCGGAATTGCCCATCTGGTCCTTGGGCAAGCCCACCCATTTCTCCGAGGCGTCGAGGGTGGTGTGGGGGCACGTGCGCCACAGGAAGTCCCAGTGCGGCTTGCGCGCCTGGCAGATGGCGTTGTGCTCGCATTCCTCGCGATGACCGAAGCCGTCCAGTATGATCAGCAGGACCGGGGTGACTTTCATGATGGCGCAGGCGTTCGGACGCGCAGTTTTCTGAATGGCGATTTTAGACCATTCCGACCGGCCCAACTTCCTGCGCGCGAGCGTGATGCTCACCGGCCTGGCGTGGACATTGCCGTTCCTGCAGCCCTATCACCGCTTCCCGATCACGAGCTTCTACAGCGAGTGGCTGGCGTTCGCGCTCGGGCTCGCCGCCGCGGTTCCGCTGCTGCGCCGGGAGCCGTGGCGCGATGCGGCGGTGCCGATCATCGCGCTCGCTCCGCTCGGGCTCGCCGTGCTGCTGACGCTGCAAGTCGCGCTTGACCGGGTGCCGTACGCGGAGCAGGCGTTCACGGCGGGACTCTACCTGCTGTGGGCGGCTCTTATGGCCGTGCTCGGGCACGTATTGGCACGCCGGATGACGCTCGACACGATCGCGAGAACGCTCGCCTGGTTTCTGCTGGTGGGGGGCCTCGTTCACGCGCTGATCGGCCTCATGCAGCATTACCACGTCTCGACTCCGTTCGATTTGCTGGTTGCGCAAAAGGTGGGGACGAAGGCGGTCTACGGCAATCTCGGGCAGCCCAATCACTACGCCGCGTATATGACGCTGTCGCTCGCTTCCGTGGCCTATCTCTACGGCCGCGGGAATCTCACGGGCGCGATCGCATCAGCTTGCGCGGCGCTCTACCTGTTCGTGCTGGCGCTGGCCGGCTCGCGCAGCCCCTGGCTCTATCTCGTCACGTTGATAACGCTCGCTCTGATACTGCATCGCCTCCGGCGCGACGGCGCGAGCCGCAGGCTTGCCATTTTCGCCTGTTGGCTCCTGCCCGGTTTCATCGCCGCCGAGCTGTTGGCGTCATTGCCGTTCCTGGCGCCAACGGAAGGCCCGGCAACGATAACCTCTGCCGAGCGGCTGTTCAACGTGGCGAGCGGGTTCGGACCGCGCCTGGAGAAGTTGGGCCAGGCATGGCAGATGTTTCTCGCTGCTCCGGTGCTTGGCGCCGGTTTTGGGCAGTTCGCATGGCACAATTTCCTGTACCAGGCCGCGTACGGCGCGTCGGCGGCGGGCTCGTTGTTCAATCACTCGCACAACATTGTTCTCCAGCTGCTTGCCGAGACTGGCGTTGCCGGCGCGCTCATCATCGTGGGCGCGGTCCTCGCCTGGCTCGCGGGATTGCGCCGGGTGCGTTTCGACCTGGAGTGGTGGTGGCTTTTGGCGCTGCTCGCGGTCATCGGCATTCACAGCCTGGTCGAGTACCCCCTGTGGTATGCCTATTTCCTCGGCCCGGCGGCGCTGCTGCTGGGACTCGGCGCGCAACGCTCCCTTGCTGTGCGCTTCCCGGGCGCGGCGCGGGCGGCAGTGGCACTGGCGTTACTTGCCGGTTGCGTGAACCTGGTCGCCGTGATCCCGGCGTACCGCGATTTCGAGCGACTCGTGTTCAGCGCCGGGCCGCGGACGCCGCAACCTTCCAGCGACGAGGCTTTCGCTCAGGCGTTGATGACGGTGCACAGCGAGCCGCTGCTGAGGCCGTATGTCGAGCTGGCGATCGCCCAAGGTGTACGCGTGGACCGGGAGCGACTGGGGGACAAGCTGGCGGTTGTCACACGCGCCATGCATTTTGTGCCGGTGCAAGTGTTGGTCTATCGCCAGGCGCTGCTGCTGGCGCTGGCGGGGGACGCCGCTGCCGCGCGCGCGCAGCTCGAGCGGTCGCTGCGCGTGTATCCCGCGGAACGAGCGGCCGTCGTTGCCGAGCTCGAGAATCTCGCGCGGCGCTACCCCGCCGAGATGACGCCTCTGCTAGAATTGGCGGCTTCGAAAATCACGGAAGGGCGCGTGTCGCAGGACGCGAGGTGACGCGCCCGGACGCCAGAGGATTCGCGTTGGAGCAGTTCCTGGTATTTCTCCAGAAAAGCCCGTTCAACATGCTGCTGTTCGGGCTCGCGCTCGCATCGGGCGCGATGCTGCTGTGGCCGCTCATCTCGCGGCCGTTCCGGGTGTCGCACGAGGTCGGCGCGATCGAGGCGGTGCAGCTCATCAACCGCCGCGACGCCCTGGTGCTCGACGTGCGGGACACCGGCGACTACGCCGCCGGGCACATCGCCAGTGCCAAGCACGTTCCCGAGGCGCAGCTCGCCGAGCGCCTGAAGGAGATCGAGAAGCACCGGATGCGCCCGATCATCGTCAGCTGCCGCATCGGGTCGCGGGCGCCGTCCGTGAGCGCGATGCTGCGCAAAAAGGGATTCGCCGAGGCGTTCGCGCTGCGCGGCGGGATCGCGGCGTGGCAGCAGGCGAACCTGCCGCTGGAAAAAAGCTGAATGTCCCAGAAGGTCACCATGTACAGTACTGCGGTCTGTCCGTTCTGCCAGAGGGCCGAGCGGCTGCTGCGTTCCAAGGGGGTGGCCGCGATCGAGAAGATCCGCGTGGACCTGGATCCGGAGCGGCGGTTCGAGATGATGGAGAAGACGGGGCGGCGCACCGTGCCCCAGATCTACATCGGGGGGACGCACGTCGGCGGCTTCGAGGAGCTGGCCGCGCTCGACCACGCGGGCCGGCTGGACGGCATGCTGCGCGGTGAGCCCGGTCAAGCCTGATCGGACCGTCACGATGAGCGAGCAGCAGCCCGTCTTCAACATCGAGCGGATCTATCTCAAGGATCTGTCGCTCGAGATCCCGAACGCGCCCCAGGTCTATGTCGAGCGCGAGTCACCCAAGATCGACGTCAACCTCCACAACGAGGCGCGGGCGCTCGACGCCGGGCTCTACGAAGTGGTGCTGACCGCCACCGTGACCGCGAAGCTGAAGGACAAGACCGCGTTCCTGGTCGAAGTGGCACAGGCCGGGATATTCCAGATCCGCAACGTTCCGCAGCAGGAGCTCGATGCGGTGCTCGGCATCACCTGCGGCAACATCCTGTTCCCGTACCTGCGGGAAAGCATCTCGAACACGGTGGTGCGCGGCGGCTTCCCGCCATTCTGGCTGAACCACCTCAACTTCGACGCGCTCTACCAGCAGCAACGCCAGCAGCAGCAGGTCGGCACGCCGCCCGCTACCTCATAGAAGTGACCAGTGACCCTTCGACGCCGCTCAGGACAGGCCGGTGACCCATGACCAGTAGGCAGACCGGGATCAGCGCGTCGGCGGGCTTCGCGCTTGCCGCAGCCGCGGCGGCCTTCGCGGCAATTCCCGCCGCCGCCGCGGATTTCCGGTCGGTGGCGGAGAATGCCGCGGTGCTCTACGACGCGCCTTCGGCAAGGGCGAAGAAACTCTACGTGGTGAGCCACGGCTACCCGTTCGAAGTCGTGGTTGTGGTGGAAGGCTGGAGCAAGGTGCGCGATGCCGGCGGCGAGATGACCTGGATCGAGAGCAAGCTGCTCTCCGACAAGCGCACCGTCATGGTGAGGCAGCCGCTCGTTCAGGTGCGCGAGGCGGCCGACGACAACGCGCCGGTTGCGTTCCAGGCCCAGCAGAACGTGCTGCTCGAGTTGCTGGAGGTCGCGAGCGGCGGCTGGCTGCGGGTCCGGCACCGCGACGGCCAGTCGGGCTTCATCCGGATCTCCCAGGTGTGGGGCGCCTGATCCCTCATCCCTCAGCCCTTAGATGATAATCGCGGTACTCGGCGCGGGCGCCTGGGGCACGTCGATCAGCGTCAATCTGTGCGCGCGTCACGAGGTGCGCCTGTGGGCGCGCGATGCGGCCCTCGTGGCGGCGCTGCGCGCGGGCCGCAGTAATCCGCGCTATCTCCCCGGCGTCAGCTTGCCGCCCCCGCTCGTGCTGGAGGACGATCTCTCCCGCGCCCTCGACGGCGCCGAACTTGCGCTGGCGGCGGTGACGACCAATGGCTTGCGCGAAACGCTCAGGCGGGTGAAGGCTGCGGAGCGCAGCGCTCCCCTCATCTGGCTGTGCAAGGGTTTCGAGAGCGAGCAGGCGAAGCTGCCGCACCAGGTCTGCGCCGAGGAGCTACCGGCTTCGGTCCCGCGCGCGGTGCTCTCCGGACCGAGCTTCGCGGAGGAAGTGGCGCGGGGGCTGCCCGCCGCATTGACGCTCGCTTCGTCCGACAGCGACTTCGCGCGCACTGCTGCGCCTGCCCTCCACAGCCCGGCACTTCGCGTTTACCTGAGCGAGGACGTGACGGGCGTCGAGGTGGCGGGCGCGGTCAAGAACGTGATGGCGATTGCGGCCGGCGTGAGCGACGGGCTCGGGCTCGGGCTCTCCGCCCGTGCCGCGCTGATCACGCGCGGCCTTGCCGAGATGACCCGCCTCGGGGTCGCGCTCGGCGGGCGGCCCGAAACTTTCATGGGGCTTGCGGGCGCGGGCGACCTGATCCTCACCTGCACGGGCGATCTCTCGCGCAATCGCCGGGTCGGGCTCGCGCTCGCGCGCCGCACGCCGCTCGCCGCGGCGCTTGCCGAGCTGGGCCACGCCGCGGAAGGGGTTCACACAGCGCGGGCGGTGGCGCGTCTGGCGGAGCGCCTGGCGGTCGAGATGCCGATCACGCGCGCGGTATGCCGGGTGCTCGACGATCCGCGGCAGGCGCGCGCGGCGGTGCAGGAGCTTCTCGCGCGCGAGCAGAAGAGCGAGTACTAGCGTTCCTCCTCCGCCAGGAGCCGCTTGCCGCGCCCTCCTTCGCACTGCGCGGGGAGCGCGGGTTGCCGTTCGCAGCAAAACAAAGTAGGGTTCTAGATCAAGGGCATGGAGCTAAATTATGGCGTTGCAACCGGAACAGTCAGAGCGGCGGACGGCCCGGGCTGAGAAGCTCCGTCTCGGGCAGATACTCATCCAGCAGAAGCTGCTTACCGAGGAGCAGCTGAAGAGCGCGCTCCAGGAGCAGAAGCAGCTCGGGCGCCGGCTCGGTCGCGTCCTGACCGACAAAGGGATCATCACCGAGGAGCAGCTCGCGGAAGCCCTCGCCCGCCAGCTCAATCTTTCGTACGTCGACCTCAAGCATTTCAACATCAAGCGCGAGGTCGTGCTCAAGCTGCCGGAGTCGGCGGCACGGCGGTTCCGCGCGCTGGTGCTCGACGACGCCGGGGCGGCGTGCCAGGTCGGCATGTCCGACCCCACCGATCTCACGGCATACGACGAGATCGCGCGGATACTGAAGCGCAAAATCGAGATTGTTGTCGTCACAGGCGCGGAGGTGGTGCGCGCCCTGGACCGCATCTACCGCCGCACTGAGCAGATTGCAGGGCTCGCGCAGGAGCTTGGGGCCGAGCTGGGCGAAACCAACGTGGTGGACTTCGGCGCGTTGGCGGTGACGCCGGGGCTGGAGGAAGCGCCGGTGGTGAAGCTCCTGCAGACGGTGTTCGAGGACGCGGTGCAGCAGCGCGCCTCCGACATCCACATCGAGCCGCAGGAGAAGAAACTGCAGATCCGCTTCCGCATCGACGGCGTGATGCACCTGCAGACGCAGGCCGATTCCAAGATCGCCGCCGCCCTGGCGCTGCGCCTGAAGCTCATGTCCGGACTTGACATCTCGGAGAAGCGGCTGCCGCAGGACGGACGCTTCGGCGTGAGAGTGCGCAACACTCAGGTCGACGTGCGGCTCTCGACCATGCCCACGCAGTATGGCGAGTCATCCGTGATGCGGCTCCTGAACCAGTCGGGCGGCGTGCTCGGCATCGACAGAATCGGCATGCCGGCGGAAATGGTGGAGCGGATGCGCGTCGTGATCAACCGCTCGAGCGGCATGGTGCTCGTGACCGGCCCCACGGGCAGCGGAAAAACGACGACGCTCTACGCGGCGCTGTCCGAGCTGAATACCCCCGAGCGCAAGATCATCACCGTCGAGGACCCGGTCGAATACCGGCTGCCCGGCATCAACCAGGTGCAGGTGAACGAGAAGATCGATCTCGGCTTCGAGCGCGTGCTGCGGTCCGCCCTGCGCCAGGACCCGGACGTGATTCTGGTGGGGGAGATGCGCGACAAGGCGACGGTGGAGACCGGCATGCGCGCGGCGATGACCGGCCACATGGTGTTCTCCACCCTGCATACCAACGATGCCGTCTCGACGCCGGTGCGGCTGCTCGACATGGGCGCGCCGCGCTACATGGTGGCGCTCTCGCTCCAGCTGGTGCTTGCGCAGCGCCTGGTGAGCGTCGTGTGCGCAAGCTGCGCGAAGGAGCACAAACTGGCTCCGAACGAGCGCGAGTGGCTGCGCCTCGAGTTCGGCGATGCGGTGGACCGCCACCGCTACCTGAGCGGCGGCGGCTGCTCCCACTGCAACGGCACCGGCTTCTCCGGGCGCACCGGCGTCTACGAGATGCTGGAAATGACCAACCCGGTGGTGACCGCGGCGAACTCCGACGACCTCCAGGCGTTCATCAACGCGGCACGCGAGCAGATGGCCGGCAACACGCTGCGCCGCCACGCCGCGATCCTGGCGGCGTCCGGCAGGACCACGGTGGACGAGGCGATGCGCATCAGCCACCAGCTCGAGGACTAGAACTAGTTTCGAGTTTCGAGTTGCGAGTTTCCAGTTTCGAGTTGGCAGGATGGCCACCTTCAAGCAGGTAGAAGAAATCCAGGCTTGGCAGAAGGCTCGGGCGCTCTGTAAGCGTATTTACTCGATCACGAATGATGGTCGGTTTGCGAGGGATTTCGGATTGCGTGACCAGATTCGGCGCGCCGCAGTGTCCGTCCTGTCCAATATTGCCGAAGGTTTTGAGCGCGGAGGCACCGGAGAGTTCGTGCAATTTCTTGCGATCGCCAAAGGCTCGGCCGGCGAAATGCGGGCGCAACTCTACGTGGCCCATGACCAGAGTTACATTGATCGGCATCAGTTTGATGAGTTGATCAAAGATGTCGACGAGGTTTCAAGGATGATCAACGGTTTGTTGGGCTATCTCCGCAAGTCCGGAATCAAGGGGACGAGGTTCAAGCGCTGACCGTGAATTTCGAACTCGAAACTCGAAACTCGAAACTGGAAACCTGAGGCATGCGGCACTTCGCCTTCCAACTCGAAACTCGAAACTCGAAACTGGAAACTTAAAGCGTGCCGCAATTCGCCTACACGGGGCGCGACGAGCGCGGGCAATTGGTGCAGGGCGAGCTCGAGGGCGCCAGCAGCAGCGTCGTCGCGGGTGCGCTGGTCAGCCAGGGCGTCACGCCGATCGAGATCACGGCCGCTGGCTCGGCCGCGCCGGGGGAGGCGCAGCCGGGACTACTCGAGCGGCTGACCGAGAAGAAGTTCGCGCCGACCGACGTGCTGATGTTCAGCCGCCAGATGAACACCCTGCTCAAGGCCGGCGTGCCGATGATGAGCGCGCTGAAAGGCCTCGAAGGATCCGGTGAGGACAAGGCCATTTCGCGCGTGATGCGCGATTTGCGCGAAGGCCTCGAGAGCGGGAACGAACTGTCCACCTGCCTTTTGCGCTATCCCAAGGTGTTCGATGCGTTCTACGTGGCGATGGTGCGCGTGGGCGAGTTCACCGGCACGCTCCAGGAAATATTCCTGCGCCTGTTCGATCACCTGGAATTCGAGAAATTCATGCGCGACCAGGTGCGCTCGGCGATCCGCTATCCCATGTTCGTCGTCATCACCATGGCGATCGCGGTCATGGTCATCAATGTTTTCGTGATTCCCACCTTCGCCAAGGTGTATGCAGGCTTCAAGACCGAACTGCCGCTGATTACCAAGGGGCTGATCGCCTTCTCCAATTTCACGGTCGCCTACTGGCCCGCGCTGCTCGGCCTCCTCATCGTGCTGGCGTTCGGCTTCCGCTTCTACATCAATACCGGGAGGGGACGGCTCGTCTGGGACGAGTACAAGCTTAAGATCCCGATTGCGGGCCCGATCATACTCAACGCGACGCTCGCGCGTTTTGCGCGCAGCTTCGCGCTCGCGATCCGCAGCGGCGTGCCGGCAGTGCAGGCGCTTACGATCGTGGCGGGCACGGTAGACAACGCACACATGGCGCGCCATATCGAGGGAATGCGCGAGGGCGTGGAGCGCGGCGAATCGCTGCGGCGCACCGCGGCGGCAGCCGGCATTTTCACGCCGATGGTGCTGCAAATGCTGACGGTGGGCGAGGAGACCGGCGAGCTCGACGCGATGATGAACGAGATCGCGGAGCTCTACCAGCGCGACGTCGAGTACTCCCTCAAGAACCTCGCTGCGCAGATCGAGCCGATACTGATTATCGGGCTCGGCGCGCTGGTGCTGCTCCTCGCGCTCGGCGTGTTCCTGCCGATCTGGGACCTCGGCGGGGCGGCGCTCGGCAAGAAGTAGCGCGATCGATTTCGGGGCTGGTCAAGAGCGCGTCAGGGGGGTATAATGGCGGCGCTTTTGCTTTGGCATTAAAGGGATACGATTGTTTGTTCGTGAAAGTTATCACGTTCCACGGGGGCTCAAGTAGGAGGTTTGTGGCATCGTGACGAGCGGCTGCTGGATGCGGATGAGCGGCGTTGCTCTTGTGAGGTCGATCACTACCGCGGCGTCATCGAACGGGTAGACTTCTCGCCGGATTATTAACTTAGAGCGGAGGGAACTGCAATGACTAAGCAACAGGGTTTTACGCTGATCGAGCTGGTGGTGGTGATCGTGATTCTTGGCATCCTTGCGGCAACCGCGCTGCCGCGGTTCGTCAATCTTCAGACTGACGCGCGGGTCGCCGCGGTGAACGGTATCGCGGGCGGGCTGCGTGGCGCGATTGGTCTGGTGAATGCGAAATGGATGGTCCTGGGCAGCGGCACGACCTCGATACCCGTGGTCGGCGGCACCGTTGACGTGGCGGGCGCGACGGGTTTGCCGCTAGGTACAGCGGCTGGAATCGGCGCCGCATTGAGCGACTGCGCGGCCGGGGCCGGGGCATGTCAGGGAAATACGGCAGTGTTTGCCGCAACCTCGACTTTCACACCGTCCGGCGGCGGCGCGACGTGCCGGGCAGAGTACGTCGCGGCGACCGGCGCCGTCTCGGCCGTTACGTCGGGCTGCTAGAAGCAAACAGTCTTAAAGGCAGGTGAGATGCCTGCCTGCGTGGACAAGGGGTGAACCGCAGTCGGTTCACCCCTTTTTCTTTGGGGCGCCCTATGACCGCGGATTTCGGGAACCCGATGATCGGCGTCCTCGGCACGGAGCGCGGCCGCGGGTTCACGTTGGTCGAGCTGGTCGTCGTCATCTCCATCGTGGGTCTCATGGCGGCGGTCATTGTGCCGCGGTTCGTCGGACGCGACACGTTCGCGTCGCGCGGGTTCCACGACGAGGCGCAGGCAGTGGTGCGCTACGCCCAGAAGACGGCCATCGCGTGGCGCAGGCCAGTATTCGTCTGCATCACCGCCACCGCCGTAAGCGCCGGGACCGTTTCCGGCTGTGGCACGCTGCTGGTTCACCCCGCTACCGGCGCCGCGCTCACGACGACGGCGCCCTCCGGTGTGACGCTGTCACCAATCGTAAACTTCAGCTTCGACGGCGGTGGGCGTCCGAGCCCGAACGCGCAGGTCACGATCGCATTCACGAGCGGGATCGCCGGCGATCCC
>JAHZNX010000216.1 GCA_020028375.1 Betaproteobacteria bacterium
CGTCATCGCCGCCGTCAGCGTCGTCTTGCCATGATCCACGTGACCAATCGTCCCCACGTTCAGGTGCGGCTTGGTGCGCTCAAATTTGCTCTTCGCCATGGTCCACCCCTCTTATTTCTTTTCTTCCTTGCCCGTGTACTTGTTGATCACCGCCTCCGCAATCGTCTTCGGTGCTTCAGCGTAGTGCTTGAATTCCATCGTGTAGGTCGCGCGGCCCTGGCTCAAGGAGCGCATCGTGGTCGAATAGCCGAACATCGCGGCGAGCGGCACTTCCGCCCGGATCGCCTTGCCACCGCCCGGCAGGTCTTCCATGCCCTGGATCGTGCCGCGGCGCGAGGAGAGGTCGCCGACGACGTTACCCATGAAATCCTCGGGGGTTTCCACCTCGACCGCCATGATGGGCTCGAGCAGCACCGGATGCGCGCGGCGCAGGCCTTCCTTGAACGCCAACGAGCCCGCCATCTTGAACGCATTTTCATTCGAATCCACGTCGTGCGACGAGCCGTCGAACAACGTGGCCTTGACGTCCACGATCGGAAAGCCGGCCAGCACTCCGTTGGGCAGGCTTTCCACGATTCCTTTCTTGACGGCGGGGATGAACTCGCGCGGCACGTTGCCGCCCTTGACCGCGTCCACGAACTCGAAGCCGGTGCCCGGCGGCTGCGGATCGATCCGCAGCCAGACGTGGCCGTACTGGCCGCGCCCGCCGGTCTGCTTGATGAACTTGCCTTCGACCCGGTCGACCGGCTTGCGGATGGTCTCGCGGTACGCGACCTCCGGCGCGCCGACGTTGGCTTCCACGCCGAATTCGCGCTTCATGCGGTCGACTATGATCTCCAGGTGCAGCTCGCCCATGCCCGAAATGATGGTCTGCCCGGACTCCTCGTCGGTGCGCACGCGGAACGAGGGATCCTCCTGCGCGAGGCGGCCGAGCGCGATGCCCATCTTTTCCTGGTCCGCCTTGGTCTTGGGCTCCACGGCGACGTGGATCACCGGCTCGGGGAACTCCATCTTCTCGAGCGTGATGATCTTCTTCGGATCGGCCAGCGTGTCGCCGGTCATGTAGTCCCTCAGGCCCACCGCCGCGGCGATGTCGCCGGCCCGCACTTCCTTGATCTCCTCGCGTTCGTTGGCGTGCATCTGCAGGATGCGGCCGATGCGCTCCTTGCGGCCCTTGATCGGGTTGTAGACGGTGTCGCCGGTGTTGACCACGCCGGCATAGACGCGGAAGAAAGTGAGTTGGCCGACGAAAGGGTCGGTCATGATCTTGAATGCGAGCGCCGCGAACGGCGCCTCGTCCAGGGGCGGACGACTATCGGTTTCGCCATTTTCCTTAATGCCCTTTACCGGCGGGATGTCGATCGGGGATGGCAGATAATCGATCACCGCATCGAGCATCGCCTGCACGCCCTTGTTCTTGAACGCGGAGCCGCAAAGCATGGGGAAGATTTCGCCGTGTATGGTGCGCGTGCGCAGGCCCTTCTTGATGTCCTCTACCGAGAGCTCGCCCTTGCCGAGGAACTTGTTCATGAGCTCCTCGGACGCTTCGGCAGCGGTCTCCACCATCTTTTCGCGCCACTTCCTGGTCTCCGCCATCAACTCGGCGGGTACCTCCCTGGCTTCGTACTTCATGCCCTGCGTGCCGTCGTCCCAGTAGATCGCCTTCATTCTCACGAGATCGACGACGCCCACGAACCGGTCCTCGGCCCCGATCGGCAGCTGCACCGGCACCGGGCTGGCCCGGAGCCGGGACTGGACCTGCTCCAGCACGCGCCTGAAGTCGGCGCCGGTGCGGTCCATCTTGTTGACGAAGATCAGCCGCGGCACGTGATATTTGTTGGCCTGGCGCCAGACCGTCTCGGTCTGGGGCTGCACGCCGCCCACCGCGCACAGCACCGTGCACGCGCCGTCGAGCACGCGAAGTGATCGCTCCACTTCGATCGTGAAGTCCACGTGCCCCGGCGTGTCGATGATGTTGATGCGGTGCTCGGGGTAGGCGTTGTCCATGCCTTTCCAGAAGCAGGTCGTCGCCGCCGAGGTGATGGTGATGCCGCGCTCCTGCTCCTGCTCCATCCAGTCCATGATGGCGGTGCCGTCATGCACCTCGCCCAGCTTGTGGGAGACGCCGGTATAGAACAGGATGCGCTCGGTGGTCGTGGTCTTGCCGGCATCGATGTGAGCGGTAATGCCGATGTTGCGGTAGCGTTCGATGGGGGTCTTGCGGGGCACGGGGAACTCTTCAGAACCGGTAATGCGAAAAAGCCTTGTTGGCCTCCGCCATGCGATGCACTTCCTCGCGCTTCTTCATCGCGCCGCCCTTGCCCTCAGCCGCTTCGGCCAGCTCTCCGGCAAGCCGCGCGCCCATCGACTTCTCGCCGCGGCCCCGCGCCGCGTCGCGCAGCCAGCGCATGGCGAGCGCCACGCGCCGCACCGGCCGCACCTCGACCGGCACCTGGTAGTTGGCGCCGCCCACGCGGCGGCTCTTCACTTCCACCATCGGCTTCACGTTATTGATCGCCTGGTTGAACACTTCCAGCGGGTCCTTGTTGGTCTTCTTCTTGATCTGTTCGAGGGCGCCGTAGACGATCTGCTCGGCCACCGATTTCTTGCCGCCGGTCATGATGACATTCATGAACTTGGCGACGTCCTGGCTGGTGTACTTCGGGTCCGGCAGGATCTCGCGCTTCGGAATTTCTCTGCGTCGTGGCATCGCTATGTCGGTTACTTATTAATATGAGTGCTGCCTTGGGACCAAGCCGCTTGCGGCTTCCTAAATCCTGTGCGCCCAGGCGCTAAGCGGCCTTGGGCCGCTTAGCTCCGTATTTCGAGCGGCCCTGCTTGCGATCCTTGACGCCGGCCGTGTCGAGCGAGCCGCGCACCACGTGGTAACGCACGCCCGGCAGATCCTTGACGCGCCCGCCACGAATCAGCACCACCGAGTGCTCCTGCAGATTGTGGCCCTCGCCGCCGATGTAGCCGATGACCTCGAACCCGTTGGTGAGCCGCACCTTCGCCACCTTGCGCAGCGCGGAATTGGGCTTCTTCGGCGTAGTCGTGTAGACCCGCGTGCACACGCCCCGGCGCTGCGGCGACCCGGCGAGCGCCGGGACCTTGCTCTTCCAGCGCGCGGGAACGCGGCCCTTGCGCACTAATTGGTTGATCGTTGGCATGTCCTGACACGTCCTGCTCGAGTCTGCGCTATTCTGCATAACGCATTGATTTGTAAATGCTACCGGCCAAGCCATGGACGCTTGGCCAGTCCCAAAAAAGCGGGGACGGCGTCGCCACCGTCCCTGCCTGGATTGCTACCCGTGTTGCCGGACTCCCCGTCTGAGGCGACCGGCGGGAAAAAGACTGTGAATTTTAAGGGCTTACGTCACCTGAGTCAAGCAACCTGCTCCTGAGTTTCGGGTCCGGCGGGTGCTTCCACAGTTGCCGGCGCGACTTCGCCAAACTCGGCCGCCACGCCCTGGCGCCGGCGGATCCGGTGATAGGCAAGACCGGTGCCGGCCGGGATCAGCCGCCCGACGATCACGTTCTCCTTCAGGCCCCGCAGCTCGTCGCGCTTGCCCATGATGGCCGCTTCCGTGAGCACGCGCGTGGTTTCCTGGAAGGAGGCGGCGGAAATGAACGAGTCCGTGGAAAGCGAGGCCTTGGTGATGCCCAGCAGCATGTACTCGTAGGTCGCCGGCTTCTTGCCCGCGGCCTCCACCTTCTCGTTCTCCTCCAGCACCTCGGCGCGCTCGAGCTGCTCGCCGGTGATGAAACGGGCGTCGCCCGGCTCGGCGATGGTCACGCGCCGCAGCATCTGGCGCACGATCACCTCGATGTGCTTGTCGTTGATCTTCACGCCCTGCAGCCGGTAGACGTCCTGCACCTCGTTGCAGATGTAGCGCGCGAGCGCTTCCACCCCCAGGAGCCGCAGGATGTCGTGCGGATCGGCCGGGCCGTCCACGATCATCTCGCCCTTGTTCACGACCTGACCGTCGTGCGCCATCACGTGCTTGTCCTTCGGGATCAGGTACTCGTGCGCGACGCTGTCGAGGTCGGTGATCACCAGGCGCTGCTTGCCCTTGGTGTCCTTGCCGAACGAGACCGTGCCGGTCACTTCCGCCAGCACGCCCGCATCCTTGGGCGAGCGTGCCTCGAACAGCTCGGCCACTCGCGGCAGACCCCCGGTGATGTCGCGCGTCTTGGAGGTCTCCTGCGGGATGCGCGCGAGCACCTCGCCCACGCCCACTTCCTGGCCGTCCCGCACCGTGATGATCGAGCCCATCTGGAAGGTGATGTTGACCGGCTGGTCGGACCCCGCCATCCGGATTTCGTGGTTGGCGTCGTCGAGCAGCTTCACCTGCGGGCGCAGCCC
>JAHZNX010000217.1 GCA_020028375.1 Betaproteobacteria bacterium
ATTCCCGACCCAGGGCCAGTCCGACCGCGTCGAGCTCCTCGGCACCGAGGGCACCATGCTGATCGACGACGACCACAAGGACCACCTGCTCTACACGGAGAAGGGCATCCCCCACCCCTACGTGCCGGGCCACAATCTGGAGTTCGCGTTTCTCGGCAGCAACACGGCGGGCGACTGGGCGCTGGGCGATTTCTGGGGTCCGCTCGGGAACGAAACCCGGGCCTGGCTCGACCACCTCGTCACCGGCGCCCCCACCGCGCACACGACGCCGGAGCAGGCGCGCATCAACCTCGAGACCACGATCGCGATCGAGCGCGCCGTGGCCACCGGCAAGACGGTGCGGCTGCCGCTCGAAACCTAGAATCCGGGAAATCGTAAAGTCGTGAAAGGGATTGTCTTCGCCCTAACCCAGCATCCACAGCTCGAAGATGTGAATGTCGGTATCTCAGGGACTTAAGGTCCGCAGTTGGCACTACATATCGACGGTCGGCGGTGCGCGAAGCCGCTCCGGAAGTTTCAGGCCGAAGCGCTCAAGTAGGATCGCTTGGCTGCGATCAGGGCGAACCATACACCGAATGCGCAGTTCGCGTGCGGAGCCGTCGGCCAGCGGCAACGCAACATCGGTCGCGGTGATCCGCGAGCGCTCGGTAAGTATCGCGCGCGGGGCATTTCCCACCCCGGCGCGCGACTGCCATTGCTGCAGCGTCTTCCAGAGCGCGTAACCGAGGAAGCACACCAAGTATAGCTGCCGGGCGCAGATGCGACGCTTCGAGATCTTGCACCGTGTGCGAACCGCCGCCTATCTGCTGCGGCCAAGCCAGCTGGCGCTGCGGGGTTTTCGCTGCCCGGTTTGCGGGCCGAGCCTCCTCGTGCGCCTGTCGGCTTCGGACATTGGCGTGCGCTGTATGCGCTGCGCGGCGAGCGCCATGACGCTGTCCCTTGTGTGCGTGCTGAAGGAATTGCGGCCCGGACTCGGCGGCGAGGCCGTGTATGAGCTGTCCTCGCGCGGGCCATTATTCGAATTCCTGAGACGCGAAGTACCGCGGCTCACGTTTTCGGAGTTTTTCAACGATCTCGAGCCTGGCGCCTGGCGTGGAGGCGTCCAGTGCCAAGACGTGCAGCGCCTCACGTTCAACGATAGCTCCTTTGACGTGGTTACGTCGACCGGCGTATTCGAACACGTGGCCGACGACGCGCGCGGCTTTTGCGAGGTCAGGCGCGTGCTGCGCCCTGGTGGAATCTTCGTGTTCACCGTTCCGCTCTCCGACGCGGAGGATACGGTGGAGCGTGCACGAATGCGCGACGGCACCATCGAATACCTGCTTCCGCCCGAGTATCACGGCGATCGCATTCGCGGACGTGGCCGTGTGCTCGCTTATCGCAACTACGGCCGCGACATTACCGAACGCGTGCGAAGTAGTGGCTTCCGTAGCGCGGATATCGATTGGCGCTTCAAGAGTGCCTTCCTCGGTCAGGGCAGCGGGGTTGTGGTGGCACGAATCTAGAGCAGTGGGGGTATCGAGGCAGATGCGCATGTTCGTCACCGGCGCCGGCGGCTTCATAGGCGGGCATCTTTGCACCACGCTTGCCGCGAGCGGTCATGAGCTGCGCGCGACCGGCTGCATCCTGCCCGGAGGAGCGCCCGGAGCGATTGAATCGGCGCTACCCCCCTCGACCAGCAACGGATGGATGCGAAAGGCGCGCTCGAGGTGCTCCTCGTAGTCGATCTCGCCCCACACCAGGTCCGCGAGCAAAGGGCACGGGATCGGTCGAATTGCCGCCGCCGCGACCAGGCAGTCCATCTCGTAAGTAAAGCGCGGGTTGCGCGCAAACGCCTCGTCGGCGATGGCGAGCATCCGTTCGTAGAGCGCGCTCGAAATCTTCGAGATGCCCACCAATTCCCCGCTCACCTCGCTCCCCAGTCGCGAGCGATCCTTGGACATGTTCACGAGCATCCCCGCGCGCGTCTCGACGAAGACTTCGTCGCCGGCCTGGGTGAAGCCTGACAGGAGCACCGCGTCCAGACTCGGGTGCTCGAGCAAGGTCTCGAGCGCGCGGCGCTCGTAGATCAGATCCGATTCGAGCAGCAGGAAGTCTGCGGCGATTCTATCGCGCGCGCAGGCGAGCGAGTACATGGTGCCCGACTCGGCGTAGCGCGGGTTATGCACCAGCTCGACCACCCCCGCGCGCCGGCGCGCCAGCTCCTCGTAGTGCTCGCAGCAGTGGCCGGTGACGATCACGACGCGCCGGATTCCGCTGCGCAGGAGCTTCTCGATCGACTCCTCGACGATCGGCCCGCCGCCCACGTCGAGGAAGCCCTTCGGCATCATGCGGCCGCGCTCGTGGAGGCGTATGCCCATGCCCGCCGCCAGGATCACGGCCGTGGCGACCCGCCGCTCGCGCGCCGGCGCGAGCCGGTCGTGCTTCGGTCCGCTCTCGCCGAGCAGGTAGTCGGCGACCCGCTCGCCGCTCGCGCCGTCGGTGGGACCCACGAGCTGCGCGGTGATCTCGCGGCGCACGCTGGAGTGGCGTCCGGGTCGGGCGAGCTCGGCCGCGACGAGCGGCGCGAGCTCGGCGTAGCTCCCCGCGTGGGCGCAGATGTCCCGGTAACGGTCGATGGCGTGGTCAAGCCGGCGCTCGAGGCGCCAGCGGAAGGGACCGCGGTAGCTCAGGGGAAGCTTGTAGAAGTCGCACCACACGACCGGCCGGTCCATGGCAGCGAACTCGAACAGCATCGAGGAGGCGTCGCTGATCAGGAGGTCGGAGACGACGAAGTAGGGGTTGGGGTCGAAGTCCTCGGGCCTCACGACGTGCACGTTGGGGTAGCGCGCCCAGCGCTCCATCTTGCGCCGGTGGCTCCGGTAGCGCGGGTTGAAGTACGAGAACTGATGTGCCTTGACGATCAGGTTGTAGGCACCGAAGTGCTCCGGCCAGCGGTCATGCATCGCCCCGAAGGAGCTCGGGAGGGACGTCGGCGCGTACATCAGCGTGGGCCGCGCGGGATCCAGACCCACGGCGGCCAGGTCGAGGGTCGGGCGCTCGGAGGGCGGCCAGAACAGCGGGTCCACCTTGACGTAGCCGACCTCGACCACGTTCGCGCGGGGGAAGCGCTCGCGCAGGACCCGCGTGTAGTGCGGGCCCTCGGTGAAGCGCACGTCCATGTCGTGCAGGTCGGCGTCGTAGATGTCGGCCTTCATGCCGATGCCGTGGTGCAGCTGGGCGCTGCGCGTGCCCGGCGGGAGCTCGCGCAGGAGCGCGAAGCCGTGGCCGAAGACCACCCAGTCGGGGCGCTCGCGGCGATAGATCTCGAGCGCCTCCGCCTGCGATCCCACCCAGGAGCACGAGAGTCCCAGGCGGGCAATCGCCGCGCGCACCACCGCGGTTGGCTGCCGCGGGCGCTCGTAGACGACGCTGTGGAACTCGATCCCGCGGCGTTCCAGCGCGCGCTGCACCGGCCGGAACTGCGTCAGGTAGTAGAGATACGCGACGTCGAAGAAGATCCTGGGCACTGGAGTCCGGCCGGCGGCGAATGGGCGGTCCGGGAGTCTACGCTCGCGCGGCCACGCCCTAGACGCGGTAGCGGTATTCCCGGCCCGGCACGCGCTCGACGTCGGGCGGATAGCTCGCGCGCTTGTCGGCGAAGTACTCCTCGCGCCGATCGCCGTCGGCGGCGCGACCGTAGGTCACGTACAGCAGTCGGCGCGGGAGGAGGCTGGAGTTGGGGGGCGAGCGGTGCGGCACGAACGAGTCGAAGAACACTGCATCGCCGGGCTCGCTCTCGACGGGCACGAACTCGATGTCGCCCAGCTCCGCGGCGGAGAGCGGCTCCCACTCGCGCCCGATCCGCTCGTGCGCGTGGTGGCCGCGTGCCACCTCCAGGCAGCCATTGTCGATCCCGGCCAGATCGATCGAGATCGCGGCGGTCAGGTGCAGGCGCCCGTATTTCGCCCAGCCCGCCTGCACGTCTTGGTGAGGCTCGAAGCCGCCGCCGCCGGGAAGCTTGAAGTTGATCTTGTCCTTGAACAGGACGGCCGGCTCGCCGAGCAGCTGGGCGGCCGCGCCGCGCAGCTCACGCGAATCGGTCAGTGCGGCGAAGCCCGCGTGGTAGGGCACGAAGTTCTCGATCCGGTTGAGCAGGCGGCCGCGAGCGGTCGCTTCGAAGTACATCATGTGCCGCCCGGGGAGCTCTCCCCAGGCCGTCACCTCGTCCGTCCAGGCGCGCAAGGCGCGCGTACGCTCGGCATCGAGCAGCCCGCGCACGACCAGGTAGCCGTCGTGCGCGTAGCTCCCGAGTTGCTCGGAGGACAGGGGACCGGCGCTGGCCGGGGCGGGCTGGGATTCTCGTCGCATCGATGCTGCTCTTCG
>JAHZNX010000218.1 GCA_020028375.1 Betaproteobacteria bacterium
AGGGCTACCGCAACGTGTACCTGATCGCGCCCAACTATCCCGCGGGCCGTGATGCGCTGAACGGCTTCAAGCGCTACTACAAGGGCGCCACGTCCGGCGAGGTCTACACCAAGCTCGGCCAGCTCGACTACGCCGCCGAGCTCGCGCAGCTGCGCGCGGCGAAGCCCGACGCGGTCTTCATCTTCCTGCCGGGCGGCATGGGCATCAATTTCATCAAGCAGTACAACGCCGCCGGCCTCGCTGCCGCGGTGCCGCTGTTCGGGCCGGGGTTCTCGGCGGACGAGGACGTGATCCGCGCGGTCGGCGAGGGCATGCAGGGCATGTTCAATTCGTCGCACTGGAACCGCGACATCGACAATCCGCAGAACCGGCGCTTCGTCGCCGATTTCGAAAAGCAATACGTGCGGGCGCCGACGCTCTACGCTTCGCAGGGCTACGACGCGGGGCTGCTGATCGACTCGGCCGTGCGCGCGGTGAAGGGCAGGATCGAGGACAAGAACGCATTCCGCGCCGCCTTGCGCAAGGCCGACTTCAAGTCGGTGCGCGGCGCGTTCCGCTTCAACAGCAACCACTACCCGGTCCAGGACTACTACCTGCGCCTGATTGCCAAGGACGAGAAGGGGCGCCTCACCAACCGCATCGTCGGCACGATATTCAAGAACCATGCCGACGCCTACGTCGGCAAGTGCAAGATGTAACCACCCCGGCCCTGCGGGCCACCCCTCCTTGAAAAGGAGGGGAGCAAGAAAGTATCTCCGATGACGATGCTGCTGCTCGAGCAGGGACTGAACGGGCTGCAGTTCGGCCTGATGCTGTTCCTCCTCGCCGCGGGCCTGACGCTGGTGTTCGGCGTCATGGACATGGTCAACCTCGCGCACGGCTCGCTCTACATGATCGGCGCCTACCTGATGGCGACGCTCGCGCAGGCGACCGGCTCGTTCTGGATGGCACTGCCGCTCGCCATGGCGGCGACCGCGGCAATCGGGATGGCGCTGGAGTCCGGACTTCTGAGGCGGCTCTACGAGCGCGATCACCTCTCCCAGGTGCTCGCGACCTTCGCGCTGATCCTGATCGCAAACGACCTCGTGCGCATGATCTGGGGCCCGCAGGCGCTGCTGCTGGATGCGCCGCGGGCGCTCGCGGGCACGATCGAGATCATTCCCGGCGCGCCGTACCCGGCGTTCCGCGCGTTCATTATCGGCGTTGGCGTCGCGGTCGCGGTGGCTCTCTACTGGATGATCGTCCACACCCGTATCGGAGCGCTGGTGCGTGCCGGCGCGTCCAACCGGGAGATGGCGCTGGCACTCGGCGTCAACGTGAAGCGGCTCTTCACGCTGGTGTTCGGCCTGGGCGCGGCGCTCTGCGCGCTGGCGGGCGCGATGCTCGGGCCGCTGCTCGCGGTGCAGATCGGCATGGGCGAGAGCATCCTGATCCAGGCGTTCGTGGTGGTCGTCATCGGCGGCATCGGCTCGATTCGCGGCGCGCTCGTCGGCGCGCTGCTGGTGGGCATGGTGGATACCATCGGACGCGCGTTCCTGCCGGTTCTGCTGCGCGGCTTCCTGCCGAACAATATCGCCGATGCGCTCGGCCCCACGCTCGCGGCCATGGCGGTGTACATCCTGATGGCGGCGGTGCTCTACTGGAAGCCGACGGGGCTGTTTCCCGCGCGGGGCTGACGCCGGTGAACTGTGAACGGTGAAGCGATGCGGATGCGACTGAGTACTTCGCAACTGAGGCCCGCGCTGATCGTGATCGCAGCGCTGGCGTTTCCGTTTCTTGCGGAAGCGGCCGGCGGCGGATATTACGTGGGCGTGATGACGCGGGTGATGATCTACGCGCTCGCGGCGACCAGCCTGAACCTCGTGCTTGGATACGGCGGCATGATCAGCTTCGGCCACGCCGCGTTCTTCGGCGTCGGCGCCTACGCCGTCGCCATCCTCGCGCAGGAAGGCGTCACCTCCGCGTGGGCCGCGTGGCCGATCGCCGTGGCCGCCGGTGCGGCGTTCGCTCTCGTGATCGGCGCGATCAGCCTGCGCACGCGCGGGCTCTATTTCATCATGATCACGCTCGCCTTCGCGCAGATGCTCTACTACTTCTTCGTCTCGCTCAGGGCCTACGGGGGCGAGGACGGCATCAATCTCGCAGCGCGCTCCCGCCTTCCCTGGCTCGACCTGCGCGACGAGACGACGTTCTATTTGCTGGTGCTGGCGCTGCTGGCGGGCTGCCTCTATCTCCTCAGGCGCCTTGCCGCTTCGCGCTTCGGGACGGTGCTGCGCGGCATCCGCGAGAACGAGGCGCGCATGACGGCGCTCGGCTACCCGACCTACCGCTATCGCCTGGTGTGCTTTACCGTCGCGGGCGCGGCCGCGGGCCTGGCGGGCGCGCTGATCGTCAACCAGCACGGCTTCGTCAGCCCCAGCCTGCTCGACTGGACGCAGTCCGGCACGCTGCTGATCATGCTGATCCTCGGCGGCGTCGGTTGGCTCTACGGCGGCGTCGCGGGCGCCGCGGCGATGCTGCTGCTGGAGGAAGTGCTGTCCCACTGGACCGGCTACTGGAAGCTCGGCCTCGGGCTCGTGCTGCTGTTCGTCGTGTTGCGCGCGCCGGGCGGCGTCGGCAGCTGGTTCGCACGGGGAAATACCCGTGGCTGATCCGCTGCTCGAAGTCCGCCGGCTGTTCAAGCATTTCGGGGGCGTCGTCGCCACCGACCGGCTCGATCTCGCGGTGCTCGAAGGCCGGGTGCACGCCCTGATCGGCCCCAATGGCGCCGGCAAGACCACCCTCATCGCGCAGATCTGCGGCGAAATCGCGCCCGATTCCGGGCAGATCCTGTTCGCCGGCCGCGACATCACGAAGCTGCCGGGGCACGCGCGCGTTGCGCTCGGGCTCGGCCGCTCGTTCCAGATCACGCGCATCTTCCGCAGCCTCACGGTGCGCGACAACATCGCGCTCGCGGTGCAGGCGCGCAGCGGCAGCAGCATGCGGTTCTGGCGGCCAGTCGCGGCCGAGCGCGCGCTGGCCGACGACGCCGACGCGGTGCTCGCGGAGCTCGGGATGGCGGCGTCGGCGGGCCTTGCCGCCGGGAGCCTGCCGCATGCCGACCAGCGCCGGCTGGAAGTCGCGCTTGCGCTCGCCTGCCGGCCGCGGCTGCTGCTGCTCGACGAGCCGCTCGCCGGCATGGGCGCCGAGGATGCGCAGGCGATGATAGGGCTGATCGCGCAATTGAAGCAGCGCACGACGATCCTGATGGTCGAACACGACATGAATGCCGTGTTCCGGCTCGCCGACGTGATTTCGGTGCTGGTCGGCGGCGCCGTGATCGCGAGCGGCGCCCCGCAGGCGATACGCGACGATCCCGAGGTGAGGCGCGCCTACCTGGGTGAAGAGGAAACGGCGGCGGCATGAGCGCGCTACTTGAGGTGCGGGCATTACGCGCGTCCTACGGGGCGGGCGAGGTATTGACCGACATCAATCTCGAGCTCGGCGCGGGCGAGTTCGCGACCCTGCTCGGCCGCAACGGCATGGGCAAGACGACAACGGTGCGCGCGATCCTCGGGCTCACGCGGCCGCTGGGTGGGGAGATCCGCTTCGGGGGCGAGCGCATCGACGGCTGGAAGCCCGACCGCATCGCGCGCGCCGGGATCGGCTTCGTGCCCGAGGGCAGGCAGATCTTCCCCAATCTTACGGTGCGCGAGAACCTGACCGCGTTCGCGGCAGCCCGCGCCGGCGTGGCGCGGACGTGGACGCTGGAGCGGGTACTGGAGCTCTTTCCCCAGATTGCCCGCCGCCTGCGGCATTACGGCAGCGAGCTCTCGGGCGGCGAGCAGCAGATGCTGGCGATCGGGCGCGCGCTGATGACCCGGCCGCGGCTGCTGATCCTCGACGAGGCGACCGAAGGACTGGCGCCGCTGGTGCGGGCCGAGATCTGGCGCTGCCTCGCCGCTCTCAAGGCCGAAGGGCAGGCGCTGCTCGTGATCGACAAGTACGTGCGGAAACTGGTCGAGCTTGCCGACCACCACACCATCGTCGAGCGCGGCCGCACCGCCTGGCGGGGCAGCTCCCGCGCGTTGAGCGCCGATCCAGCGCTATGGCACCGGTATTTGGGCGTCTGATGACTCAATGATGAATGCCGAATGGTGAAGTGGCCGGTCAATCCCACAGGGACGGGGATGGGCGGAATACAATACGGCGGGTGCCGGTTACGATCTTGATGCATTGGACAAATGCGCTGGTGCGCCGGCTCCGGGGCGCGGTCGGCGGACTCGCGCTCGCTGCGCTTCTCGGTTGCACGGCGGCTCAGGGCCTGCTGCTATCGGCGGCGCCCGACGGCACTGCCTCGATC
>JAHZNX010000219.1 GCA_020028375.1 Betaproteobacteria bacterium
AGCCACCAGTACTCGCCCGCCCCCGCCATCAGCCACAGCACGATCGCCGCCAGCGGCAGGCCGAAGGCGGCCGCGAGCGCGACGCTCTTGGCGAGATCGAGGAAATAGAGCGCCGGCGTCATCTTGTTGAAGCCGAAGCGGGTCTCGACGACGAAGATGCGGTAGAGGCCGAACGGCAAGTCGAGCGCCGTCATCAGCGCCGCGACCAGGACGAGGAGCAGCAGCCCGCGCCCGATGCCTTCCGGCAGCCACGCCGCGGACGCTTCGTGCAGCCACTGCAGCGCGCCGCCGAAGGTGAGCGCGAGGAGGACCGCGGCGTCGAACGCAACTTCCGCTATCGCGAGACGGGTCCTGGCGCAGGTGTAATCCGCGGCTTTCTGGTGCAAGTCGAGACTGATCGCGTCCGCGAACGCCTCGGGCACGCGGCCACGGTGCGCGCGGACGTGACTGACGTGGCGCGAGGCGAGCCACAGCCGCGTCGCAGTGGCGAGCGCGAGCGCCGCGACGAAGACCACTCCGAATGTGTTCATTGCAGCTCTATCGCTAACAGAAGATCATGGACTGTGACACAATGGCGGCCGGCACGAATCCTTCGCGCGAGTTGAACGGCGACGCGACCGTCCGTTCGAACTCGCGCAGCCAGAGCGGCGGCTTAGCCGTCCGCTCGGGCAGCGTGATCTATGACACAATTATCGCCGAAATATCCCGCCATCCCAACAACAAGCATGGCCCAGGACGCGAATCACCTGATCTGGATCGACATGGAAATGAGCGGGCTCGATCCCGACTCCGACCGCATCCTCGAGGTCGCGGTGGTCGTAACCGATGCCCAGTTGAACACCGTCGCGGAGGGGCCGGTCATGGTCGTGCACCAGCCTGATGCCGTGCTCGCGGCAATGGACGACTGGAACCGTTCCACTCACGCGAAGACCGGGCTCACCGAGAAGGTGAAGGCCGCGACGCACTCCGAAGCGCAGGTGGAGAGCCGCATCCTCGCCTTTCTCGCCGAGCACGTCCCGCCGAAGACTTCTCCGATGTGCGGCAACTCCGTGCACCAGGACCGCCGCTTCCTCGCGCGGCACATGCCGCAGCTGGAGGCGTACTTCCTCTATCGCAACCTCGACGTGAGCACCCTGAAGGAGCTGGCAAAGCGGTGGAAGCCGGAGATCATGGCCGGGCTCGTGAAGCATGGCAAGCACGAGGCGCTCGCCGACATCTACGAGTCGATCGAGGAGCTGAAGTACTACCGCGAGCACCTCTTCAAGCTGTAGCCGGTAATGGGTAATGCGCTTTACCCATTACCCGTCGCTCGTCTCTCGTTGCTCGTTACTCGAGGCGGATCTCGCCGTCGAACTTCACCTCGAGGTTGAGTTTCCCGACGGTGAGCGTCATCGCGGCGGGGAAGGCTTCCTTGCCCTTCAGCCGGCCGTCCGCAACCGCCTTCTGCACCGCCTTCTCGATCGCGAGCTGGGAGTTCACGCCCACGGTCTTCAGGAACTTGCGGATGCTCATGTTCAGCGTTTCGTCGTTCATGTTCTTCTCCTGCGGGTTAGGTAGGTGTTGATCAATCCGTTGGTCGAGCTGTCGTGGGTTGAGACGGGTACGGCTCCCTCGAGTTCCGGCAGGATGCGCCCGGCGAGGCTCTTGCCGAGCTCCACGCCCCACTGGTCGAACGCGTTCACGTTCCAGATCACCGACTGCACGAATACCTTGTGCTCGTAGAGCGCGATCAACGCCCCGAGCGCGCGCGGGGTGAGCTCATCGAGCAGGATCGAGGTGGTGGGGCGGTTGCCGTCGAATACGCGGTGCGGCAGCAGGCTCCGCACGGCGGCCTCCTGCAGCCCCTGCGCGCGCATGCCTGCCGCGGCTTGCTCTGCGTCCATGCCGCGCGCGAGCGCCTCGGTTTGCGCGAAGAAGTTGGCGAGCAGCGCCTGGTGATGGCCGCGCAGGCGGTGATGCGGCCGGCAGCAGGCGATGAAGTCCGCCGGCGCCACCGCGCTGCCCTGGTGGAACCACTGGAAATAGGCGTGCTGGCTGTCGGTTCCCACGCTGCCCCAGGTGACCGGCGCGGTCGCATGGCCGGCGCGGGCGCCGTCGCGGGTGACCGACTTGCCGCAGGATTCCATCTCCAGCTGCTGGAGGTAGGCGGGGAGCCACCGCAACCGCTCGTCGTAGGGCAGCACCGCGCGCGCGCCGCAGCCGAGGAAGTTCACGTTCCACACTTCGATGAGCCCCATCACCACCGGCAGGTTCTTCTCCAGTGGGGCCTGGGCGAAGTGCTCGTCCATCGCGCGTGCGCCCGCGCGCAGCTCGTCGAAGTGCTCCATGCCGATCGCAAGCGCGACGGGCAGTCCCACCGCCGAGCACAGCGAATAGCGGCCACCCACCCAGTCCCAGGTGCGGAAGATGCGGTCCGCGGGGACGCCGAAGGCGGCCGCGCGCTCAGGATCCGCGGTCACCGCACACAGGTGGCGCACCGCCTTGCTCTTCAACCCCCGCTCGAGCCACGCGCGGACGGCGGCTGCATTGAGGAGCGTCTCCTGGGTGCCGAAGGTTTTCGAGGAAATGACGACGAGCGTGGTGGCCGGCGCAAGGCGGGCGAGCGCATCCGCAATGGCCGAGCCGTCCACATTGGATACGAAGTGCGCCCGCGGTCCCGACCGCGAGCAATGCTTCAAGGCGTCGCAGGCGAGGCGCGGGCCCAGGTCGGAGCCGCCGATGCCGAGGTTCAACACGTCGGTGAACGCGCGCCCGGCCGCGCCCCGGATGCGGCCGGAACGCACGCCGCGCGCGAAGCGCCGCATGTCCGCGAGCACCGCTGCCACCTCCCGCGTCACGTCCTGTCCCTCGAAACGCACCGGCGTCCCGGCGCGCAGCGCGACGTGGAGGGCGGCGCGGTCCTCGCTGGCGTTGACGCGGGCACCCGTCAGCATCCGCGTGCGCCAGGCCTCCAGCTCGCATTCGCGCGCCAGCTCCGCGAGCAACCGCATCGTCTCCTCCTCGATGCGCTGCTTCGAGTAGTCGAGCAGCATGCCTTCCAGCGTCAGGCTGAATTTCCTGAATCGCCCGGGATCCCGGTCGAAGCGCTCGCGCAGGTGGAGGCGCGATTGGGCGCGCTGGTGCTCGGTGAGTTTCTGCCAAGCGGGAAGGGCGGTGCGGGCGGATGGCATTCCAATCCGAGTCTTGCGCAATTGGTTCACAGACCAATTGCGCACTGTACATTTCCCCTCGCCTCCCGGGAGAGGGGGAAGGGGTGAGGGTGGAGTGGCGCTGGCATTTTCGGAGAGCCGACGATCACCTTCGTCGTGCGGGCATTCTACCTGCTTTGCGTTTCCCCGCCTTCCCGCCTTCGCGGGAATGACGAGACGATCACGGGCCCGAGCTCCACTAGAATAGGCGCTCATGCATCCGGTTATCGCCGCTCTCGCCGCAGCGGCTCGCGACCTGCGCGAGCCGCGCGTGCTCGCGCTGGCGCTGGTGCCGCCGCTCGTCGCCATTGCCGTATGGATCGCGCTCGCTTGGGCCTTTGCCGACGACTGGGCGCGCTGGGTGGCCGAAGCGATCGCCACCACCCCCTGGCTCACATGGCTGAGCCGTTGGGGACTCGCCTCGGTCCTCATCTGGGCGAGCGGCATCGCCGCTTTCGTGATGCTCGCCCCGGTGCTGCTGGTCGTGGCAGTGCTGGCGACCGAGCTTATCGCCATGCCGGTGATCGTGCCGCTGGTGGGGGACCGCGACTACCCGCGGCTCGAGCGGCGCCGGGGCGGCACCCTCGCGGGCAGCGCATGGAATGCGGTGACCTCGGTCATCCTGTTTGCTGCGCTGTGGTTGCTGAGCCTGCCGCTGTGGCTGACCGGCATCGGCGCGCTGGCGTTGCCCGCGCTCATTTCGGCGCATTTCAACCAGCGCGTGTTCCGCTACGACGCGCTGGCCGAGCACGCCAGCGCCGCCGAATATCACGCGGTCGTGCGGGCGGCCGGTGGCAGGCTCTACACGCTGGGACTCGTGCTCGCAGCGCTTTACTACGTCCCGATCGCGAATTTCTTTGCGCCGATCCTCACTGCACTCGCCTTCACGCACCTCTGCCTCGGCGAGCTCGCTCGCTTTCGCCGTTGAAGCGTGACAGAATCCAGCACCAAAAGAATCCGGAGGAGGGCAGCATGGTCAAGCGATTTCCGGCGGTGCTGACGACGATCGTTGCGCTTGCCACTTTTTACGGCGGCGCGGCGCAATCCCAGCCCTACTACGAGGGCAAGACGCTCCGCATCCTGGTGGGCCTCGCCCCGGGCGGCGGCTTCGATACCTATGCTCGCGCCATCGGCCGGCACCTCG
>JAHZNX010000034.1 GCA_020028375.1 Betaproteobacteria bacterium
GCGCTGCTCGCACCGACCCGGCTGGCCGGGATCGGAATCCTCCCGGTCTCGGCCGTTACCGGTGCCAGCATCGAGGAATTGAAACAGCAACTGGCCGCTGCCGCCGGCGCCTTTGCCGCGCGCATGACCGAAGGGCAGCACTTCCGGCTCGCGATCGACCGCGCGTTCACCATCGCCGGCAGCGGGACCGTGGTCACCGGCACCGTGTTCAACGGCGCGGTTGCCGTCGGCGACCGGCTCGTCGTCTCGCCCAGGGGCGCTCCTGTGCGCGTGCGCGGCATCCAGATGCGCGGTCAGCCCGAGGAACGCGCGCAGGCGGGCCAGCGTTGCGCGTTGAACCTCACCGGCGCCGATCTCGAAACGGTCGCCCGCGGCGACTGGGTGCTGGCGGAGGCAATCCATGCGCCGACGCAGCGGATCGATGCCCGCGTCACGCTCCTCGCGTCCGAACCGCAGCCGCTCAAGCACTGGACGCCGCTGCATCTGCACCTGGCTACGGCCGACGTCACCGCGCGCATCTCGCTCCCCGGCGGGGCCGCAATCGCGCCCGGCGGTGCCGCCATCGCGCAGCTCGCGCTCGCCAAGCCGGTCGGCGCGCTGAATGGCGACCGCTTCATACTGCGCGACCAGTCCGCGCGCCGCACTCTGGGCGGCGGCGTGGTGCTCGACCCGCACGCGCGCGCCGCGCGCCGCGCCACTCCCGCGCGACGGGCGGAGCTCGCCGCGCTCGAGCACGGCGCGCCCGAAGCCGCACTCGCCGAGCTGCTCAAGGACGAAACACGTGGCGTGGACCTCGCCCGCTTCGAGCGTACCTTCAACCTCAAGCCGGAGCGCCTCTCCGCGCTCTATGCCGCGGCGGGCATCGCCGTCCTCGGCAAGGAAGTCCGCACCGGCATTACGAGGGCGCGGCGCGACGCCCTGCGCGAGGCGGTGCCGGCCGCAGTACGCGATTTCCACCGTGCTCAGCCGCAGGCGATGGGAATGGATCCCGCGGCGCTGCACAAGCAGCTCGCGCCGCAATTGCCCGCGGAGGCGCTGCAGACGCTCCTGCGCGAGCTTGCCGACGAGCGCAAAATCGAGATCGCGGGCAATCTCGTGCGCCAGCCGGGCCATGACGCGACCTCCAACCCGGAAGACCAGCGCATGTGGCAGCTCGTGCTCCCCGTGCTCCAGCAGGGCGGATTTGCCCCGCCCCCGGTGGCGGAGCTCGCCGCCGCGTTGAAGCTGAAGGAAGCGGCGCTCAAGGATTTCCTGCACCGCAAGAGCCGCGGGGGCGAGGTGCTGAGGGTGCCTCCGGACCGCTTCTATCCGCGCACGACGCTCGCGACGCTTGCCGCGACCGCGCACGCGCTCGCCCGTGCGAACCCGAACGGATTCACCGCCGCGCAGTATCGCGATGCGACCGGCATCGGACGGAGCCTCGCGATCGAGATTCTGGAATTCCTCGACACCCTCGGCATCACGCAGCGCATTGGCGACGCGCGCAAGGTACGCAAAGATTTCGTTCCCATCCTGGGCGCCGCCGAGCCGGCGCGGCCACCGGCTGCAAGGCCCGCCGCGGCGGGACCCGGGCAAACAACCAAGCCGGGAACATCGGCCCACCCTCCCCGTCGCTGATGGCAACCGCAAAATCCTACGACGTGATCGTGATCGGCGAAGGCATCAGCGGGCTCGCCTGTGCGGGTCACGCGCGCCGCGCGGGGCTGAGCGTTGCGACCTTCGAATCGATCCTGTTCGGCGGGCTCGTGCTGAACGTGAACGAGCTCGACGGCTATCCCGGGGCGGAGTCGGGCACGCTCCTCGCCTCCGAGCTGATGCAGGCCAACTCCGATGCCGGCGTTGCGAGCATCCAGGAAGAAGTCACCGCCGTTTCCTCCGCGGGCGGTGCGTTCGAAATCGCCGCCGGCGGCGTCTACGGCGCCCGCCAGGTCGTGATCGCGTCGGGAGCGCGCCTGAAGAAGCTCGGCGTGCCCGGTGAAGACGAGTACCAAGGACGCGGCGTCTCGCGCTGCGCCGACTGCGACGCCCCCATGTTCCAGGACGAAGAGGTCGTGGTGGTCGGCGGCGGCGACTCCGCGCTGCAGGAAGCCCTCGTGCTGGCGAAGTTCTGCCGCAAGGTCCACATCGTCCACCGTGGCAGCCGCTTCCGCGCGCGGCAGCACTTCGTCGACCGGGTCGCGTCCGACCCCCGCATAGTCCCGATCTGGAACGCCACGGTCGAAGCAATTCTGGGCGGTAAAATGGTCGAGAAAGTGCGCGTGAGGCGCGACGGAACCACCCGGGAAATCGCGAGCGCCGGCATGTTCACCTACGTCGGGCTCGAACCCAACTCCGCCTGCGCGCCGTCCGGCAGCAGGCGCGACGGGCGCGGACACCTCGTCACCAACGACGCGCTCGAGACCTCGACGGCGGGGGTGTGGGCGATCGGCGCGGTGCGCGCCGGTTACAGCGGGCTGCTGCGCGACGCGGTCATCGAGGCGCAGCGCGTCGCAGTAGCGGTGCTCGACCGTCTGGATTGAAAGCAGCGATGAAACAAACGGAAGGGAATCGTCCCCGGTGGGGCGGCCGGACTTCAAACCCGGTTGGGGCCGCTTGCGGTCCTGTGTGGGTTCGACTCCCACTCTCTTCCGCCAATTCTTTCGCACCGACGCGCGAAAGAATTTAGAAGACCCACGGCGATCGAGCGACGAGAGGCAGCTCCCCTCTCATCACCCATCACTCATCACTGTTTTTGGCCTTTGGCCATGCCGAGCTTGGTCAGGATCTCGGTATAGACCTTGGCTTCGATGTCGAGCTCCTTCCGGAACTGCGCTGAGCCCGCATAGGCGTTGTACCACCCGAATTTGTCCAGCGCGTGCTTCCAGGAGTCGGTCTTGACCATCTTCGCCAGTGTCTGGTCCCAGTACTTCACGGTGCTCGCCGGAACTCCCGGCGGCGCAAAGAGCCCGCGCCAGTGCAGGATTTCCACGCCGATCCCCATCGAGCGCCACGTCGGAACCCGCGCGAGCTCCTCGAGCGGCTGCGGCGAGGAAACCGACACCAACCGCACCCGCCCCGCCTTCACCTGCTCGATCACCTCGGAGAGCCCGGTGGAGATCACGGGCACGTGACCGCCGAGCAGCTGAATATTCAAGTCGCCGCCGCTCTTGAAAATCACGATCTTGACCTGCTTGGGGTCGACGCCGTAGGCAAGCGCGGGGCGCAGGATGTTCATCTGGTCGTTGCTGGGCACCGTGCCCACCCCGAACACGACGGAACTCGGGTTGGCCTTGAGCTTGTCGAGGACGTCCTTCGCGGTCTTGAACGGCGAGTCGGCGCGCACCACCCATACCAGGTACTCGGTAATCATCCGCGCGACCGGCGTCAGGTCATGGTGGTCGAGCGGGGTGGTGCCGACGAGCTTGTTGACGTAGATCCGGTTCGACTCGACATAGAGGGTGTAGGAGTCGCCGTTGCGCTGTTGCACATAGGTTTTCGCCAGATTGCCGCCCGCCCCGCCCATGTGCTTGAGCACGAAGCCCGTCGGCAGCAGCCTGGTTTCCAGCATCGTCTGCTCCAGCGCGCGCCCGAAGAGATCGAGCCCGCCACCCGGGTTCCCCGCCACGACCATCAGGACGTTGCGGTCGGGAAATGCGGCCGGCTGCGCGCCGGCCGCCGCCGCGCAGAGCAACGCGAACAGGAACGCCCGCGCCGGTATCGTGAGCTTCATGGTTTCCTCCCCCGGGTTATTCGTGGATCCGGTTGATTATACTTTGCTTGAGCAAGCGACGCGGCGCAACGGATCGGAGAATCGGAATATGCGGGGGAGTGCAAGGGCGCGGACCGAACGGCTTCGGCACCGCCGGTGAGATCGGCATAAAATAAGAGCGACTCGAATACGGCAGGGGGAAGCAATCGTGAAATTCATAGTCATGCGCTCTACTGCAATTGCCATTGCGAGCACGCTCGGAACCTGGTTGATGGGCGCCAACGCGATGGCGCAGAACTATCCTGCCCGGCCGATCCGGCTGATCGTGCCGTTCCCGCAAGGGGGAGGACCCGGCTCTCGGCGAAGGGGTTGGTTTTGGGGCGGAGACGGGGCCCCGCCGCCCGGTTGGTGGCACGGCGCGTTGCGGCGGGTTGCCATCGCGATATTCGCGCTGGCATCGTTTTCTTCAGGAGCGGTGGCCGCGCAGCAGTATCCGACGAGGCCGTTGAGATTAATTGTCCCGTTTCCGCCGGGCGGCGGCACTGATATCACCGCGCGCGCCGTCGCGCAGAAACTGGGCGAGAGCTGGGGACAGACGGTCGTCGTGGACAACCGGCCCGGGGCAAACGGCACCATAGGCGTGGACATCGCTGCGAAGTCCGCCCCGGACGGCCATACGCTCACCATGATTTCGTCGAGCCACGCCGTAAACACCAGTCTCTACACCAGGCAGCCCTACGACTTGCTGAAGGATCTCGCGCCGATCACGCAGGCGACGAGCCAGCCCTACGCATTTGTCATCAATCCCTCGGTGCCCGCCAGGTCGGTCAAGGAGCTGATCGCGGTCGCAAAGGCGAAGCCCGGCGCGCTCAACTACGGCTCTTCCGGCACCGGGGGCATCTCGCACCTCGCGGGCGCCTTGCTCGGCTCGCTCACCGGCACCAGCCTGGTCCACGTTCCGTACAAGGGCGGAGCGCCGGCGACTATCGACGTCATCTCGGGGCAGATTCAAATGTTGTTCGGAACGCTGCTGCTGACGGGTCCCCACATCAAGGCCGGCAGGCTGCGCGTACTGGCGGTGACCACCCCGCAACGCTGGCCGGGCACGCCCGACCTTCCGACGATGCAGGAAGCCGGTGTGCCCGGTTTCGTGATCACGCAGTGGTACGGGATGCTCGCCCCGGCGAAGACGCCGCAGCCCACCGTCGCGAAGCTCAACAAGGAGATCGCTCGCATCCTGCACCAGCCCGACGTGAAGGAAAAGCTCGCCGCCGACGGCGCGGACGCGGTCGGCAACACGCCCGGGGAGTTCGGCGCGCACATCAGGTCCGAAGTCACGAAGTACGGCAAGCTGGTGAAGCAGATTGGGTTGAAACCCGAGTAAAGCTGAAATCACGGCATCCCAATGACACTCGCACTCGAACTCGCAAAACGCATCAACGCGCTGCGCTATGACGGCCTGCCGGCCGAGGCGGTGCATTGGGCGAAGGTCGGCATCCTCGACACCGTCGGCGTAACGCTCGCCGGCGCCCGCGAGGATTGCGCTCGCATCGTGGATGGCATCGCGGCGGGCGGCGCGACCGGGCCGAGCCTGATCTTCGGCGGCAGCCGCAGAACCGCCCCGCTCGAAGCGGCGCTGGTGAACGGCACCGCGTCCCACGCGCTCGACTTCGACGACATGACCAACAACTTCGGCGGCCATCCTTCCGCGCCGATCCTGCCGGCGCTGTTCGCGCTTGCGGACGAGATCGGCGCGAGCGGGCGCGATTTTCTGGCCGCCTACGTCGCCGGCTTCGAGACCGAATGCAAGATCGCGATGGGCGTCCACTTCCACCACTACACCAAGGGCTGGCACCCGACCGCGACGCTCGGCGTCTTCGGCGCCGCCGCCGCGTGCGCAAAGCTGCTGAAGCTCCCCGACGACAGGATCGCCACCGCGCTCTCCATCGCAGCCTCGCTCGCCGCGGGCATCAAGGCCAACTTCGGCACGATGGTGAAGCCGCTGCACGTCGGGCATTGCACCCGCAACGGGATGTTCGCCGCCCTCCTCGCGCGTGACGGCTTTTCCGCCGGCGACCGGGTCTTCGAGCACAAGCAGGGCTTTTTCAACGTCTTCAATGGGGAAGGCAATTACGACGCCGGCAAGATCCTTCCCGCGTGGGCGCAACCGTTCGACATCGTCAAGCCCGGCATCGCGATCAAGCAGTACCCCTGCTGCGGCAGCACGCACTCCGCGCTCGACGCGATTCTCAAGCTGGCGCGCGATCACAAGCCGGCTGCCGACGACATCGAGCGCGTGGATGTGTGGACGCACACGCGGCGGCTCGAGCACACCAACCGCCCCGAGCCCAAGAGCGACCTCGACGCCAAGTTCAGCGTGCAGTACTGCATGGCGCGCGCGCTCCTTGACCGGCGCATTTCGATCGAGCACTTCGAGGGCAGAGCGTACGAAGAGCCGGCGGTGCGCAAGCTCCTGCCCCGGGTGCACGCCGCCCCCTACACCACGGCGCAGTTCCCGGCGGAAAACCACTTCGGCGCCGAAGTGAGGATCGCGCTGCGCGGCGGCAAGGCGCTGTCGGCCAGGGCGGACCAGCCGTTCGGCCGCACCTCGGACAATCCGCTGCCGGCCGGGCTGCTGAAGGAGAAATTCGAGAACTGCGCGGCGCGCGTGCTGCCGCGCGAGCGCATCGCGGCGCTCTACTCGGCGATCCAGGGTTTCGAGAACCTGAATGACGCGCGCGAGGTGACGGCGATCATCGCCGGCGAGACGCGGAAGCAGGCCGCCGCCTGAACTGAATTCCCCATGCGGATCTTCGTCCTCGGTGCCGGCGCCACCGGCTCGCTGATCGCGCGGCTTCTTGTGCGCCAGGGGCACCAGGTGACATGCGGCGACCGGGATCCGGATCGTGCGCATCGCTTCCTGGGCCGGAAATCTGCCATTCCGATCCGGCAGGTGAATGCGCGCAACCTGTGGAGCATCGTCAAAGCTGCGCGAGGCAGCCATCTTCTCGTCAACGCCAGCCCCGCTGTCTTCAACAGGATCGTCCTGCGCGCTGCGCTGCGGCTGCGCGCCCATTATCTCGACACCGCCTCGCATCAGTCCCGCAATCCCTTCAAGGCGGAGCAGCTCAGCTTCGACAGGCAGTTCCAGGCGAAAAACCGCGCTGCCGTCATCAATGCCGGCGTGGCCCCGGGTCTTACCAACCTACTGGTCGCGCGCTGCGCCGAGCTGCTCAACGGGCTCGAGAGCGTCCACATCCGGCTCTACGAAAGCACCGGAAGCGATGAGCCCGTGTCGCAGTGGTCTTCCGACGCCGCGTTCGACGAAGCGGTGTCGCGCCCCCCGGTGTACCGCCACGGGCGCTTCCGCTTCGGCCAGAGGTTCGGCGAGCGGGAGGTGTTCCGCTTTCCCCGCCCCATCGGACTGTCGGGCGTGTTACTGGCCGCGCAGGACGAGGTCGTCACGCTGCCGCGCTTTCTCAAGCTGCGCGAGCTCGACGTCAAGATTGGGGGGAACGATTTCGAGCGCCTGCGCCGCCTGTACCGGCAGGGCAGGCTCAGGCGGTCCCGCGGTCCGGCGGCAAGCCGTTTTCCGCAGACTCCGACCCCGCGGCAGGTGGCGAAGCTCGTCGCCCGCGGTGCGCTGTACCACGCTCGCTTTGCCGCCGCCGTGGTCGCGCGTGGCCGGAAGAACGACCGGCACACGCTGGTCCGCCAGGATGCAGCCTTCCCGAGCCTCCATCAGATCCACCGCCGCGAGGTATACACCTCGCCCATCGCCTGGGCGACGGCACACATGGCCGCGCTGTTCGTGAAGCATTTTCCGCGCGAGTTCCCGGGCGTCCACCCGCCGGAAGCGCTGCCGGCCGCAACCCGCCAGGCCATTCTCGCCGGCGCGCGCGCCTATGGCATCCGCATCGGCATGAAAGTCACCCTTGGCGAGCCGGTGGACGACGAATATTAGGAGTTCCGCCGGCAGCCATCCGCCTCTGCGCATGAAGCTCTACGTCACCCCGGGCTCTCCCTACGCGCGCATGGCGCGGATCGTGGTCATCGAGAAGGGGTTGGAGAGCCGGGTCGGGATCATTGCGGCTCAGACGCGCCGCGCGAACAGTCCCTACTACGATATCAATCCTTCGGGCCGCGTCCCCTATCTCGTCCGCGACGATGGCGTCGGCCTCGAAGAATCCGCTGTCATCTGCGCCTACCTCGACCACCTCGATGGCAATCCGGCCTTCAAATTGCCGGCGGGTGAGCCGGGGTGGGCAGCGCGCCGACTCGAAGCGCTGGCGAGAAGCATGCTGGATGGCCTGGCCGTCTGGAGCCGCGAAATTTTGCGGCCCCTGAGCGAACGTTCCCCAACCGTCGTCCAGCACGAAGCTGACCGCAGCCGGCGCATGGCCGACCTTTGGGAATCGGAGATTGATCATCCCCTGATGCACGGCGCGCTCAGCATGGTGCAGGTCACGCTCGCGTGTGCCCTCGGGCTCGAAGCCCGGGTTCCCGAATTTCGTTGGCGGCCGGGGCACCCGAAGCTGTGCCACTGGTTCGACCGGATCGCCGCACGGCCATCGTTCGCGGCGACCGCGCCTCCCGGCGCGTAGGTCAGTCGACTTTGACGCCTGCGGCCTTCACCACCCGCCCCCACATCTCGATGTCCGCGCGAACGAAGCGGGTGAATTCGTCGGGGGTCATGGTGAGGGGATCGGCGCCGAAGCCGACGAGCTTTTCCCGCACCCCGGGCGTATTGACCGTCTTGACCACGGCGTCGTGCAGCTTCATGACGATGTCGCGCGGCGTCTTCGCCGGCAGCAGCAGGCAGTAATAGTTCTGCAGCTCGACGTTGGGGAATCCCGCTTCCTTCGTCGTCGGCACGTCGGGAAAATACGCGGAGCGCTTTGGGCTCGCCACCGCGAGCGCCCTGACCCGGCCCGCCTTGATATAGGGCGAGACCACCGGCAGGTCCACGAACATGCCGCTCAATTGCCCCGCGACGACGTCGACTACCGCGGGCGCCGCGCCCTTGTACGGCACGTGCGTCATGTTGACAGCGGCCTGCTTGTTCAGCATCTCGAGCGCGAGGTGGAGCGTGCCGCCGTTGCCGGCGGAGCCCATCGTGACCTGACCCGGCCGCGCCTTGGCGAGCGCGACCAGCTCCTTCAGGCTCTTTGCCGGCACCGACGGATGCACGACCAGGATGGTGGTGGTAGTCATGACCGGCGTCAGCGGCTGCAGGTCGCGCAGCGTGTCGTAGGGCAGCTTCGAGTAGGTCACCATGTTGATCGCGATCACGCTCGCGGTCGCCATCAGCAGCGTGTAGCCGTCGGGCGCGGCCTTTGCAACCATCTCCGCGCCGATGATCCCGGTCGCGCCGGCGCGGTTGTCCACGATGATTGCCTGGCCCAGCAGCTCGGTCAGGCGCGGCGCCATCGCCCGCATCGTGAGGTCCGATGGGCCGCCCGCGGAGAACGGCACGACGATCCGTATCGGCTTGGAGGGATAGGCCTGCGGCCAGGCCGGCACGGAACCTGCGACAAGCAACGCTGCACTGCACACGCGGATCAACGATTTCATGATTTTCCTCCCGATCATCGAAACTCAACGAGTCATATCAGCAGCGCGGCCCGCCCGGCGACCTGTCCCCGCTCGACCCGCTCGCGCAGCGCTTCCGCTTCCACTAGCCATCGCCTTCATATCAATCCCGGAACATGAAGTTGGCGGCCTTGAGAAAGAGCGTGCGGTTGACGCCGTCCGAGTGCAGAAAGGCAGCCGCATCGCGCACCAGCTTCTCGACTCCGAGCTCCTTCATGTAGCCGTGGCCACCGTGGATTTCCATGGTCCAGGTCGCGATCTTCCACGCCGCCTGCGCCGCCATCGCCTTGGGCAGCGCGCCGAGCGTGCGGTCCCAGCCGTGCTCCGGGTGGTCGGCGAGCCAGCAGGCGCGGTGGATGTAGGAGCGCGAGGCGTCGATCAGCATGCGCATCTCCGCAAGCTGGGCGCGGATGCCGTCGTGCTCGATCAGGGGCTTCCCGCCCTGGACGCGCACCTTCGCCCAGTCGATCGCCTTCTGGTGCAGCGCGCCGGCCACGCCGAGGACGGAAGCGCCGGCATACGCGTTCGACTGCGGGAAAAATTCCGCGAGCACGCTGAAGCCGTTGCCGACCTTGCCGACCACGTTTTCATCCGGGATGAAGCAATCCTGAAAGATGAGCTCGGCGTTATTGGCCAGTCGCTCGCCCATCTTGTCGTGCACGCGCCCGATGGTAAAGCCCGGCCGGCCCCGCTCCACCAGGAAACAGGTGGACGCCTCGGCCATCGGCCTGCCCGGCTCCGTCTGCGCGAACAGCAGGTAGTGGCTCGCGCGGTTTCCGTTCGAGATGAAGTGCTTCATGCCGTTCACGACCCAGCCGCCCGCGGCCCTGCGCGCACCCGTGCGGAACGGCGTCGGGTGCGGCAGAAAATAATTGGAGGCGTTGTCGGGCTCGGTGATGCCGATCGCCAGCACGCCGCGCGGGTCCTGCGCGAAGCCGGGCAGCACGCGCGCCTGCTGCTCTTCGTTCAGCGCCTTCTGCATGATCTGGGCGATCTTGAGCGTCTGCGCCATGACGACCGACACGCCGAGGTCGCCCTTGCCCAATTCCTCGATCACCATGGCGCTAGTGAGCGAGTCGGCGCCGAGCCCGCCCCATTTCTCGGAGAGCGTCATGGTGCGGATGCCGACCGCGTCCGCTTTCTCCACGATCTCCCAGGAGAAGCTCTTCTCGGGGTCCGGGTCCGCGTCGAGGAGCGGCGCCCGCGGCGCCACTACCTCTTCGACGAAACGCGCAACGGTCGCCAGTATGGCGCGCTGCTCGTCGTTGGCGATGAAGATCTCTTCCATTTCGACCCGCTCCCGCTAAACGTGCGGGATTTAGAGCGCCAAACGAAATGACCGTCCCTGGTTAACTCCCCTCCTTTTCAAGGAGGGGTGGATGCGAAGCAGACGGGGTGGTTACGTGGGTACCACTCGCTCCCACCACCCCGCCCGCTTACGCGGGCACCCCTCCTCCGGCAGGAGGGGAGATTATTTTGTCAGGCGCTCTTAGGTTACCATGCAAGTCTCGCGAATTTCTCCGCTACTTCCAGTCTCACTATCCGGACCCGCAGGATGAAACCATACGACGTCGTCGTCGTCGGCAAGGGCAATGCCGCTTTGTGCGCCGCCCTGTCCGCGCGCGAATCCGGCGTGAGTGTCGTCATGCTGGAGGCCGCTGCGGAGGAGGAATCCGGCGGCAACAGCCGCTTCGCCGGCGGCGTGATGCGCTTCGCGTATCGCAATGCGGACGATCTCAAGCGCCTGACCGACATCACCGACGAGGAGATCGCAGGGAGCGACTTCGGCACCAACACGCGCGAGGAGTATCTCGACGACCTCTACCGGCTGACCAGCTACCGCACCGATCCCGATCTGTCGGAGCTGCTCGTCAACCGCAGCCTCGACACGCTCGCGTGGCTGCGTTCGAAGGGCGTGCGCTTCAACCTCAACTTCGGCCGCCAGTCGGGGCTGGTCGCGGGGAAGCGCGTATTTTTCGGGCGCATGCCGATCGAGGCCTCCGGCGGCGGGGCCGGCCTGGTGCAGAGCCTCGATGCAGCAGCGCGGAAAGCCGGGATCGAGGTCTTCTACGGGACGCGGGTTTCCTCGCTCCTCTACGACGGGGAGCGCGTCTCGGGCGTGCGCGCGCGGCACCAGGGAAAGCCCGCCGAGTTCCGCGCGAAATCCGTGGTGCTCGCGTGTGGCGGCTTCGAGGCGAATCCCGAGTGGCGCACGCGCTACCTCGGCCCGGGCTGGGAGCTCGCCAAGGTGCGCGGCACCCGCTTCAACGTCGGCGACGGCCTGCGCATGGCGCTCGACATCGGCGCGGCGCCGTACGGCAACTGGTCGGGCTGCCACGCGACCGGATGGGACCGCCATGCGCCGGAGTTCGGCGACGTCAATGTCGGCGACCAGTTCCAGAAGCACAGCTATATCTTCGGGCTCTTGATCAACGCCGAGGGCCGGCGCTTCGTGGACGAGGGGGCGGACTTCCACTCCTTCACCTATGCCAAGTACGGGGGCGAGGTGCTGAAGCAGCCCGGCCAGTTCGCGTGGCAGGTGTTCGATTCCAAGGTCACGAAGCTCCTGCGCTCCGAGTACCGCATCAAGTTCATGACCAAGGAAACGGCGAGCACATTGGAGGAGCTTGCGCCCAAGCTGGAAGGCGTCAACGCGGGCGAGTTCCTGAAGACGGTGCGCGAGTACAACGCCGCGGTCCGCAGGGATGTGCCTTTCGACCACACCATCAAGGACGGCAAGTGCACGGTGGGGATCGAGCCGCCCAAGTCGAACTGGGCGCAGCCGCTCGACACGCCCCCGTTCGACGCCTACGCCACGACCTGCGGCATCACCTTCACCTTCGGGGGGCTGCGCATCGACAAGGAGACCGGCCAGGTGCTCGACTTACACTTTCACCCGATTCCCGGCCTCTACACGGCGGGGGAAATGGTGGGCGGGCTCTTCTATTTCAACTACCCGAGCGGCACCGGGCTCGTGTCCGGGGCGGTGTTCGGTCGTATGGCCGGCGCCAGCGCCGCGAAAGCCGCGAAACAATGAACCGCCAAGACGCCAAAATGCATTCAACCGCTTCCGATAACCCCTACACGCGCGGCATCGCGGAGTTTGTGTCCGGCCTCAAATACGAGGCGATCCCCGGGGAGG
>JAHZNX010000220.1 GCA_020028375.1 Betaproteobacteria bacterium
CGCTCCGATCTGTGGCAGATCGTCGAGTTCTCGAAACGTTTCAAGGTCGAAGAGGTGTGGCCGGCAGAGCTGCTGGCGAAGAAGCCGGAGTACCGCGGGAAGACCCTTTACGACGTCTTGTTCGCGAACGGCGAGGTCAACAAGTATCCGGTGTCCCAGTCGCAGGCCGGTTTCGACAACGACGAGTCGCGCCACTGCGGGTTCTACCTCCAGAAGGGACTGTTCGAGGAGTACGCGGGCTTCGGCCGCGGCCACGGCCACGATCTGGCCCCGTTCGACACCTACCACAAGGTACGGGGCCTGCGCTGGCCGGTGGTGGACGGGAAGGAAACGAAGTGGCGCTACCGCGAAGGCTACGACCCCTACGTCAAGAAGGGCGAGGGCGTCCGCTTCTACGGCAAGCCCGACGGGAAGGCGGTCGTGATCGCGGTGCCGTACGAGCCTCCGCCCGAGGTCCCCGATAAGGACTTCGACTTGTGGCTGTGCACGGGGCGCGTGCTGGAACACTGGCACTCGGGCTCGATGACGCGCCGGGTGCCGGAGCTGCACCGAGCCGTGCCGGAAGCGCAGGTCTTCATGCATCCGGCGGATGCGAAGAAGCGCGGCTTCATGAACGGGCAGGAGGTGAAGGTCGTGTCGCGCCGCGGCGAGATGAAAGCGCGGATCGAGATCCGCGGCCGAAACGAGCCGCCGGAAGGGCTGGTGTTCGTGCCGTTTTTCGACGAAGGGCGGCTCGTCAACAAGCTGACGCTCGACGCGACCTGCCCGATCTCGCGCGAGACCGACTACAAGAAATGCGCGGTGCGCGTGGTCAAGGCGTGAGGAGCGAAACCATGACTCGCAAACTGGCTTGCGCGCTGGCGGCTGCGGCGATCGCGGTGGCGTTGACCTCTGGCGCCGGCGCGCAGGAAAAAACGCCGACGGCACAGCCCCTGCGCGGCCCGGTGTCGATTCCCGAGACCAACAATTCCGGCATCTACAAGATGGAGCGGCATGACCGCGTGATCCCGCGCAACCATGCCTGGCAGCCGCCGGTGATTCCGCACAACGTCAAGGGCTACCAGATCACCAAGGACGTCAACATGTGCATGGTCTGCCACAGCAGCAAGGCGGCGCCGCGAACCGGTGCGACGCCGGTGGCGAAATCGCATTACCTCGACCGCGATGGCAAGGAGCTGCCCAATATCTCCACGCGGCGGTACTTCTGCCTGCAATGCCACGTCCCGCAGTTCGACGCCGAGCCGCTGGTGGAGAACACCTTCGGGAAGGCGAAATAGGGAGGCCGCAGTGTCCACGGATCGCAAGGGTTGGCAACGCTGGGTCCCGGCCTGGGTGTGGCGCGTGGGGCCGTTGATGGTGATCGGGCTGTTCCTCGCCGGCATCATCTTCTGGGGCGGCTTCAACTGGGCCATGGAGCTCACCAACACCGAGACGTTCTGCATCTCCTGCCACGAGATGCAGGAGAACGTGTTCAAGGAGTACCGCCATACCATCCACTACACCAACCGCTCCGGGGTGCGCGCGACCTGTCCGGACTGCCACGTGCCGAAGGAATGGGGACCGAAGATCATACGCAAGATCCAGGCGTCGAACGAGCTGTTCCACAAGGTGCTCGGCACCATCGACACGCCGGAGAAATTCCAGGCCAAGCGTCACCGGCTCGCCGAGCACGAGTGGGCGCGGATGCGGGCGAACAACTCGCAGGAGTGCCGCAACTGCCACAACTTCGAATACATGGACCTGACCGAGCAGGGGCGGCGCGCCGCCAAGACGCATCCGGTTGCGTTCGGCAAGGGCATGACCTGCATCGATTGCCACAAGGGAATCGCCCACCAGCTGCCGCCGATCGAGCAGGAGATTGGCGCGCCTAAGCCGGTTACGGCCAGGACGAAATAATTCCGGGGCGGGTCAGCCCGGGCGGCCGCGTCATTCCCGCGAAGGCGGGTATCCCCTTCCCCCCTTGCGGGGGAAGGTAGGATGGGGGGATGACGTGACTGGGTCCCCGCCTGCGCGAGGACGACCTGGCTTCAGCACTGCTCCCACGGCAGCCCTTCGTGGCGCCAGCCGCTCTTCGCGCCGCGGTGGTGCTGCTCGTCGAGCTCGCCTTCGAAGCCGTGCAGTATGTTTGCGACTTGCGTGAAGCCCGCTTCCTCGAGCGCGCGGCCGGCATCGAGTGAGCGGTTGCCGCTGCGGCAGATGAGGATGATGGGACGGTCCACGCTCGCCGCCTTCTTCACGTGCGCGACGAAGTCGGGATTCACTTCCCAGTTCGGCCCGTCGTTCCATGGCACGAGGATGGCGGCCATCGGGTGACCGACGAACAGGTATTCCATCTCGCTGCGGCAATCGATGAAGATCGAGTTCGGATTCTTCTTCAGGAACTCGTAGGCCTCTCTCGGCTCGAAGTGCTTCATTTCCGTTTTCCACGTCTCGCGGTGGGACGGGAATTATAGTCGCAACCCGCTCCCGCCGGCCACTTGGCGTAGAATTACCGCCTTTTGCATCAGGGTTTTACGCCATTTGAGCCGATTTTATGGCTGACCGCATCGCACAGCTCGAAGCCCTGTTGAGGGATCGCATTCTGATCCTCGACGGCGCCCTCGGCACCATGATCCAGGGCTACCGGCTCTCGGAAGCGGACTACCGCGGCGAGCGCTTCGCCGATCACCCGCAGGACCTCAAGGGCAACAACGATCTGCTGGTGCTGACGCAGCCCGCGGTGATCCGGAGCATCCACTCGGAGTACCTCGCGGCGGGCGCCGACGTGATCGAGACCAACACCTTCAATTCGACCGCAGTCGCGCAAGCGGACTACCGCATGCAGCACGTGGTCCACGAGCTCAACCTGGAAGCAGCAAGGCTCGCGCGGGGGGCGGCTGACGAGTGCACCGCGAAGGACCCCTCACGGCCGCGCTTCGTCGCCGGCGCGCTCGGGCCCACCAATCGCACCGCCTCGATCTCGCCCGATGTCAACGACCCCGGCTTCCGCAACATCACTTTCGACGAGCTCAGGGCCGCGTACGCCGAGGCGGTACGCGGCCTTATGGAAGGAGGAGTCGACCTGCTTCTCCTCGAAACCATTTTCGATACCCTGAATGCGAAGGCCGCGATCTTCGCCATAGAAGAGGTTTTCGATCAGAAACGATCACGGCTGCCGGTGATTATTTCCGGCACGATCACCGACGCTTCCGGCCGCACGCTCTCCGGGCAGACGCCGGAAGCATTCTGGAACTCGGTGCGGCACGCGCGCCCGCTGGCGGTGGGCTTGAACTGCGCGCTCGGCGCGAAGCTGATGCGCCCCTACATCGAGGAGATCTCGAAGATCGCCGACGTTTACGTCAGCGCCTATCCCAACGCGGGGCTGCCCAATCCCCTCGCGCCGACCGGCTACGACGAGACGCCGGAGCAGACCGCCGCGTACCTGCTCGATTTCGCGAAGAGCGGCTTCGTCAACATCGCCGGCGGCTGCTGCGGCACGACGCCCGCGCATATCCGGGCGATCGCGGAAGCGCTCGCCGGGGTGCCCGCGCGCAAGCTGCCGGTGATCGAGCGCAAGACGCGGCTCGCGGGCCTGGAGCCGCTCAACATCGGGGACGACGCTCTCTTCGTCAACATCGGCGAGCGCACCAACGTCACCGGCTCGCGCGCGTTCGCTCGGCTGGTGCTTGCCGGCAATTATCAGGAAGCGCTGTCGGTCGCGCGCCAGCAGGTCGAGAACGGCGCGCAGATGATCGACGTCAACATGGACGAGGCGATGCTCGACTCGAAGCAGGCGATGACGACGTTCCTGAGCCTCATCGCCTCCGAGCCGGACATCTCGCGCGTGCCGGTGATGATCGACTCCTCCAAATGGGAGGTAATCGAGGCCGGGCTCAAATGCGTGCAGGGCAAGAGCGTGGTGAATTCGATCAGCCTGAAGGAGGGCAAGGACGAGTTCGTGAAGCACGCGAAGCTCGCGCGGCGCTACGGCGCGGCGGTAGTGGTGATGGCGTTCGACGAGAAAGGGCAGGCGGACACGCTCGAGCGCCGCATCGGGATCGCCAAGAGTATCTACCACAACCTGGTGGACGAGTTAGGCTTCCCGCCCGAGGACGTGATCATCGACCCCAACATCTTCGCCATCGCCACCGGGATCGAGGAGCACGCGAACTACGGAAGAGACTACATCGAGGCGACCCGGGTCATCCGGCAGACGCTGCCCTATGCGAAGATCTCCGGCGGCCTGTCCAACATCTCGTTCTCGTTCCGCGGCAACGACCCGGTGCGCGCGGCGATCCATACTGCCTTCCTCTACCACGCGATCAAGGCCGGGATGACGATGGGC
>JAHZNX010000035.1 GCA_020028375.1 Betaproteobacteria bacterium
CGAGGGCGGCAACATGGGCCACCGCGCGCCGATCAAGGGCGGCTACTTCCCGGTACCGCCGGTGGATTCGCTGCAGGACATCCGCTCGGCGATGGTGCTAGCGATGCAGGAAATGGGCGTCGAGTGCGAAGTGCACCACCACGAAGTGGGCGCCATGGGCCAGAACGAGATCGGCACCAAGTTCGCGAGCCTGGTGAAGCGCGCCGACTGGATGATGATCTACAAGTACGCCGTGCACAACGTCGCGCATTCCTACGGCAAGACCGCGACGTTCATGCCCAAGCCCGTGGTGGGGGACAATGGCTCGGGCATGCACGTCCACCAATCGCTCGCCAAGGGCGGGCAGAACCTCTTCACCGGCAACGGCTACGCGGGGCTGTCCGAGCTGGCGCTGCACTACATCGGCGGCATCATCAAGCACGCGAAGGCGTTGAACGCTATTACTTGCCCCGGGACGAACTCCTACAAGCGCCTGGTGCCGGGGTTCGAGGCGCCGATCAATCTCGCGTATTCGTCGCGCAACCGCTCGGCCGCGGTGCGGGTGCCGCTGGTGCCGAACCCGAAGGCACGCCGCATCGAGGTGCGCTTCCCCGATCCCACCTGCAATCCATACCTCGCGTTCACCGCGATGATGATGGCGGGATTGGACGGCATCCAGAACAAGATCAAGCCGGGTGACCCGATCGACAAGAACCTCTACGACCTGCCGCCGGAAATTGCCGCGCGCGTGCCCAAAGTGTGCGCCTCGCTCGAGCAGGCGCTCGAGGAACTCGAGAAGGATCACGAGTTCCTGACGCGCGGCGGCGTGTTCTCGAAGGACATGCTGCACGCCTACATGGCGCTCAAGGAGGAGGAACTCACCGCATTCCGCATGCAGACCCATCCGCTCGAGTTCCAGCTCTACTACAGCCTGTAGCAGATTGGACGCACGTACCGGCAAGGGCGGGTCCACCCCCGCCCTTTTTTTGGCAGCGCCTTGGCGCACCATTTGGGTGCATTGCATATTTCCTCGTAATGACATAGAGTTACGAATGAACCGCGGCCTCCGCTCGTCAACCGATGGCGACGGCGGCGCGTTCCTTCCAAGGATGAAAGGCCTGCGACCGATGACGCACTGCTGCCTGGCCCTGGCGGGGACTCTCGCGCTGTTCGCGGTGACGGCGCGCGCGGATATCTGGGAGTGCGTGGACGGCGCCGGGAACAAGCGCTTCACCAACATCAGGTCCGAGGCCAAGGGCTGCCGGATGCTCAACGTCGCCCCGCCCAACACGGTCCCGGCCACGAAGCCGCAGGCTCGAGGCGCGCCGCCCGGCTTCCCCAGGGTGGACGGCGAGACGCAGAGGCAGCGGGACATCGACCGGCGCAGGATCCTCGAGCAGGAGCTCGCCAACGAGCAGAAGCTCCTTGAGCAGGCGCGCAACGAGCTGGCGGTGCAGGACTCGATGCGCCTCGGCAGCGAGCGCAATTACCAGCGCGTGCTGGACCGCCTCGAGCCGTACCGGAAGAAAGTCAAGCTGCACGAGGACAACATCGCCAACCTGCGGCGCGAGCTGGCCGGCGGCCGGTGACCCTGCGGGCCGGCGGGCCATTTTCTCTCGCCGCGCCCCCCGTGGCGCGGTTCTTGCTCCAGTCGATTACCACCGGAACCCGCGAAATGAAATCCCCGGCTCTCCCCGGTCTGGACCTGCTGGCGACGGCGGTGGTGCTGGTGGATGCGGAGCTAACCGTGCGCTACATGAACCCGGCGGCCGAGAACCTGTTCGAGACGAGCAACACAAACGTGGCGGGCCGGCCGCTGGACGAGCTGTTTGCGGACACCGCGGTTCTGATGACCGCGATCGGGCAGGCGCGCGCGACCACCGCGAGCTATACCGAGCACGACGTCGAGATCGAGGTGAGCGAGCGCCTGCGGCTGCACCTGTCGTGCACGGCCACCGCGATCGAGCTCAACTCCGGCGCCGCGGTCAGCGGCGAGATGCTGCTCGAGTTCCGCCATATCGACAAGCAGTTGAAGATCGCGCGCGAGGAGCGCCTGCTCGACGAGGGCCAGGCGACCCGCGAGCTGATTCGCAATCTCGCGCACGAGATCAAGAACCCGCTGGGCGGAATCCGCGGCGCGGCGCAGCTGCTCGAGCGGGAGCTGGAGCGCCCCGGACTCCACGAGTACACGCAGGTCATCATGAACGAGGCCGACCGCCTGCAGTCGCTGGTGGACCGGCTGCTGACCCCGCATCGCCTGCCGCAGCCGGCCCAATTGAACCCGCACGAGGTGCTGGAACGGGTGCGCAGCCTGATTCACGCGGAGTTTCCGCAAGGCGTCACCATCCGCCGCGACTACGATGTGAGCGTGCCGCGCATCTGGGGCGACAAGGAGCAGCTGATCCAGGCGGTGCTCAATATCGCGCGCAATGCTGCCCAGGCCATCTCCGGTAGCGGGCACGGCGGGGAGATCGTGTTCCGCACCCGCGTGATGCGGCAGGTGACGCTCGCCCGCCGCCGTCATCGCCACGCGGTGCAGCTGGAGATTACCGATGACGGCCCCGGCATTCCCGCCGGGCTGCAGGAACGCGTCTTCCATCCGCTGGTCTCGGGGCGCGCGGGAGGCAGCGGCCTCGGCCTGACGCTGGCGCAGGCTTTCATCATCCAGCACCACGGCATCGTCTCCTTCGAGAGCGCGCCGGGGAGCACCACCTTCACCATCCTGCTCCCGGTGGAAGAACGATGAATCCGGTGTGGATCATCGACGACGACCGCTCGATACGCTGGGTATTCGAGAAGGCGCTCGCGCGCGAGCGAATCGCGTTCAAGACCTTCGCCTCGGCGCAGGAGGCGCTCGCCGCGCTCGACACCGAGACGCCGCAAGTGGTGGTGAGCGACATCCGCATGCCGGGGGAGTCGGGCCTCGAGCTGCTGCAGCGGGCAAAGGCGCTGCACGCTAACTTGCCGGTCATCATCATGACTGCCTACTCCGACCTCGAGAGCGCTGTCGGCGCCTTCCAGGGGGGCGCCTTCGAGTACCTGCCCAAGCCGTTCGACGTCGACCACGCGGTCGCGCTCATCCGGCGCGCGATGGGGGAGGGCGCGCGGCAGGATAGCGCCGCCGGCGACGCGGAGATCAGCCCCGAGATCCTCGGCCAGGCGCCGGCGATGCAGGAGGTGTTTCGCGCGATCGGCCGGCTCGCCCAGTCGCACGCCACGGTCCTCATCACCGGGGAGTCTGGCACCGGCAAGGAACTGGTGGCGCGCGCGCTGCACCGCCACAGTCCGCGCGCGGAGCGGCCCTTCATCGCCATCAACACCGCGGCCATCCCGCGCGAGTTGCTCGAGTCGGAGCTGTTCGGCCACGAGCGCGGCGCGTTCACGGGGGCGCAGGCGCAGCGGCGCGGGCGCTTCGAGCAGGCGGAGGGGGGCACGCTCTTTCTCGACGAGATCGGCGACATGCCGCCCGAGCTGCAGACGCGCCTCCTGCGCGTGCTGTCGGACGGGCACTTCTACCGCGTGGGCGGCCATCAGCCCATGAAGGCCAACGTGCGCGTCATCGCCGCCACCAACCACGACCTCGAGGCGCGCGTCGCGCAGGGGCGGTTCCGGGAGGACCTCTTTCACCGGTTGAACGTCATCCGCCTGCGGCTGCCGCCGTTGCGCGAGCGCCGCGAGGACATTGCACCGCTCGCGCGGCATTTTCTCGCCAAGAGCGCGCGCGAGCTCGGCGTCGAGGCGAAGCGGCTCTCGGAGGCGGCGTTGAAGCAGCTCGCCGCGCAGGACTTTCCGGGAAACGTGCGCCAGCTCGAGAACCTCTGCCATTGGCTCACGGTAATGGCGCCCTCGCTCACCATCGAAGCGGGCGACCTGCCGGCCGAGCTGCGCGCCGGGGCGGCGCCTGCTGCAACGAGCTGGGAAGCCGCCCTGGCGAAGGAGGTGGAAGGGCTGCTCAGCCGCGGCGAGACCGGCGTGCTGGAGGAGCTCGCGCGCCGCTTCGAGAAGGCGCTCATCACCAAGGCCCTCGCCCACACCGGCGGGCGCCGCATCGAGGCCTCCCAGCTTCTCGGGCTCGGCCGCAACACGCTCACCCGCAAGATCCAGGAACTGGGAATCGATTCCGACAAGAAGGACGAGTGACAGGTGCGCGCCGAGGGGCGGAAGAGGGGCCCCGATGTTCTTCCGGGGATCTGACCCCCGGTGGCGCGCCGGGCGGCCGACGCCATGAGCGTGGAGATTTGGTGATGGCGTGTCGGAGGCCGCGGAGCGTCAATCCACCGGTCGCTGGTCACCCGACTTCTGGGGGCCGATGATCTGCAGGCCCGCGACCAGCAGGTTGCGCTGCGTATAGGAGAACATCGCGTCCCCGGCCGCGAGCTTCTTGAAAGTGAGCGTGACCCGACGCTGCTTGCCGCGCGCGTCGTCCAAGCGTGCGTGCAACTCGTCGACGTCCAGCACCGGTGCGCCATCCACCGCCTCGAGCAGGTCGGATTTCTCGATTTCCTGCGCTTCGCCGATCGAGCCCGGCTCGACGTGGTGCACCATCAGGCCGCGCGCGCCGATCTCCAGCGCGTCGCGGATCGTGACCGGGCCGAACAGCACTCCGGACGCGTAGACGCCGCGGGTTTCGAGCACGCGGCGCATCGGCAGTTTCGTGCCGCTGACGATGGTTTCCCGGTCCTGGCGCAGCACCTTGAGGCTCGATTTCGCGAGGCGGCCGCGCAGTGCGTGCATCAGCTGGGTTTCGTTCTCGATCGCACCGGACTCGCCGACCACCTGGCGGATGACGTCGCCCGGCAGGAGCTGCAACATGCCGTCGCCAGCGTAGCTGCGCGCGACGCGGAGCTCCTTGCGGTTGTCCATGTCGCGGAAATACACGAGCTTCAGATCGGGGGGCGACGGGTCTTTTTCCTCCTGCAGCAGCTGCAGCACGCGGCACGCATACTTGATCGCCACCGCGAAGTTGGTGTTCTGCGCGCCGCGGATGCCCGCGGTGTTGATGCCGACGATGCGCCCACTCTCGAGGCTGATCAGCGGCCCGCCGGAGTTGCCCTGGTTGATGGGAGCATCGGTCTGCAGCAGCTCGGTGCGGTAGCGGGCCGTGACGCCGGAGATGATGCCGCGGGTGCCCGTGAACGGCAGCCGCCACGGATGGCCGAAGGCGCCGACCGGATGGCCGACCGGGGGCACGCCGTCGCACTCGAGGCGTGGCTCCGCGATGCCCTTGATGTCGATCCGCTCCGATACACGGATGATCGCGAGGTCGAGGAACGGGTCGACATACACCTTGGTGGCCTCGGAGTACTCCTGCCCGTGGAGCGCTACTTCCACGCGCGAGGGCGAGCGCCCGACGACATGGGCATTGGTCATGATCCAGCCGCGTCCGGCGTCCACCACGAAGCCCGCGCCCAGACCCGAGCCCTTGCGGTCGCCATGAAACGGCACCGGCAGCGTGGTCCGCACCTGGACGGTGTAACGCAGGGCGCCTTTGAAGATTTCCTCGCTCAAGTCGGCGCCCGCCGCCAGCGGCGCGGTGGCCGCGAGCAGCACGGGGAGGAGGAATCGGTACGCCGGCATCGGTTGCGCCCCAGGATAACGAGGTGGATCATTCTACCGGGTGTTAAATCCGGACGCGATGCGCCGGTTTAACTCCGCGCGTTCGAACGGACGAGATTTTCGCCGTTCAACGCGCGGTCAGCTCGAGGAATCCCTGGGATGTGGGAGGTTATATGCCGAAAGCGGTCTGGAACGGACAAGTCATCGCGGAAAGCGACCGCTGCGAGGTCGTCGAAGGCAATCAGTACTTTCCCCCGGGAGCGGTGCGGCGCGAAATGCTGAGAGACAGCATTGCGCACACGACCTGCGGATGGAAAGGCGTCGCCTCCTACTACGACGTCGTGGCGGGCGGCGCGGTCAACAAGGACGCGGCTTGGTATTACCCCGACCCGAAGCCGGCGGCGGCGAACATCGCGGGCTACATCGCGTTCTGGAAGGGCGTGAAGATAGAACCCTAGTTCAGGTCCAGCTCGGCGATTACCGGGGCGTGGTCGGAGGGCCGCTCGGCTTTCCGCGGCTCGACGTCGATCGTGCACGCCGTGCAGCGCCTTGCCAGTTCTTCCGACAGCAGGATGTGATCGATCCGCAGGCCCATCTTGCGGCGGAACGCGTTCATGCGGTAGTCCCACCACGTGAAGGATCGTTCCGGCTGCTCGAACAGCCGGAACGCATCTTTTAGCCCGAATCCCGTCAGGTTGCGAAACGCCGCGCGTTCCGGCTCGCTGAACAGCACCTGGCCTTCCCATGCCTTGGGATCGTGAACGTCGCGATCCTCGGGCGCGACATTGAAATCGCCCAGCACGGCGAGCCGCGGATGCCGGGAGAGTTCCTGCCCGAGCCAGCCGCGGAACGCCTCGAGCCAGCTGAGCTTGTACTGGTATTTCTCGGACGCGACGTTTTCGCCATTGGGCACGTAGGCGCAGATCACGCGCACCCCGTCGATGGTCGCGGCGAGCACGCGCTTCTGTTCGTCGGTGAAGCCGGGAATGGCGGTCGCTTCATCGCGCGCCGCCGCGCGCGCGAGGATCGCCACGCCGTTGTAGGTCTTCTGGCCGTTGGCGAGCGGCTCGTAACCCGCGGCGCGGAGCTCCATCGCCGGAAACCGGTCGTTCTGGAGCTTGGTCTCCTGAAGGCACAGCACGTCGGGCCGGTGCCTGCCGGCCCAATCGAGCACCTGCGGAAGACGCACCTTGAGGGAGTTGACGTTCCAGGTCGCGAGCTTCATCCCGCGAACGCAGCGTCCGCCCCCGGCTACTGTCTGGCGGCCTGCTCGCTGCGCGGGAAGCCCGCGGCGTCGAGCACCAGGTTGTAGTCGGGCGCGGAAAATCCGCGCGTGACCACCTGGCCCACGATGAGCACCGGCACCTTGGTGTCGCCGGACACTCTCTGCAGCTCGTCGATCTCGGCCTGTTCCTGGGCGGTGATGTCCTCGTACTTGACGCCCCGGCCGGCGAGGAGGTTGCGCGCCTCATTGCACGGCGGGCCGCATTGGGGATGGGTATAGAGCCTGACCGACGGCGTGGCCTTTGCGGCAGCCCCCGGTTTCGCCGCCTGCCTGTATCCCGGCGGCGCGGTCATGGGATAGCCGGCGATGTCGAGCGCAGTGTCCCACTCGCTCTCGAGGTAGCCCTTGATGCGGTTGGCACCGACGTAGAGCACCGGCACATCGAGGCCGCCGGTCAACTTCTTGAAGGCCTCGATGTCGGTCTGCGGGTCTTTCTCGGTGTGGGGAACGCCGCGGCGCGCGAGGTGCGCTCGCGCCTGGTCGCACGGCGCGCCGCAATCGGAATTCCACAGTGTCACCGGGAAGTTCAGAACCGCCTGCTGCACGCTGAAGGGCAGCGCGGGGGTCTCGACTGCGCCGACGCCGACGCTGCGGCTCTCCACCTTCTTCGCGGATGCGGGCGGCGGCGTGTCCCGGTACTCCACGCTGCCTTTCTCGTCCACCCAGCGGTAAAGCTGAGCGGCGAGCGCGGCGCCGCTTGCCGCCAACAGCACCATGCCGAGAACGATCCGCCTCATACCGCCACCTCCGCCAGAGGTTGATGCGTCACAATTTAGCACTACAAAACCACCGCGGCAAAGGCATTGGTCACAATGTTTCCGCCATGCCGCTGTAGCGCATCAAGGCGTCAATCTTGGGCTCGCGACCGCGGAAGGCGACGAACGATTCGAGGGCCGGCCGGCTGCCGCCCACCGCCAGAATCTCGTTCCAGAAGCGCTGCCCGGTCCGGGGATCGAGGACGCCGCTTTCCTCGAACAGGCTGTAGGCATCGGCAGAGAGCACCTCGGCCCACTTGTAGCTGTAGTAGCCCGCAGCGTAGCCGCCGGCGAAGATGTGCGAGAAATTGTGCGGAAAACGGTTGTAGGCGGGCGGGACGACCACCGCGACACGCGCCCGCACCTCGTTCAGCAGCTCGAGCACGGTTTTCGAGCCGGCGGGATCGAAATCGGAGTGCAGGTGCAGGTCGAACAGCGCGAACTCGAGCTGGCGCACGGTCTGCATGCCGCTCTGGAAGTTCCTCGCCGCGAGCATCTTGTCAAACAGGGCTCGCGGCAGCGGCTCCCTGGTGTCCGCATGAGCGGTCATCGGCTCCAGCACCTCGAACTCCCAGCAGAAGTTCTCCATGAATTGGGACGGGAGCTCCACCGCGTCCCACTCCACGCCGTTGATGCCGGATACGCCGAGGTCGTCCACGCGCGTGAGGAGGTGGTGCAGCCCGTGGCCGAATTCGTGGAACAGCGTGGTGACCTCCTCGTGCGTGAAGCGGGCGGGCTTGGCCCCGACCGGCGCGGAGAAGTTGCAGTTGAGATAAGCGACCGGAGCCTGCACGGTCCCGTTCTTCAGCCGCCGCGTGATGGCATCGTCCATCCAGGCGCCGCCGCGCTTCGAGGGGCGCGCGTAGAGATCCGTGTAGAACTGTCCCACGGGAATGCCGGCGCGGTCGCGGATCGCGTAGAAGTGCACATCCGGGTGCCAGGTGGGCGCCGTCGCGGGCTCGATTCTCAATCCGTAGAGCGTCTCGACCAGCCGGAACATCCCGGGCAGCACCTTCGTTTCCGGGAAGTACTGCTTGACCTCCAGGTCCGAGAAGGCGAAGCGCTTCGCGCGCAGCCTCTCCGAGGCGAACGCCAGGTCCCACGCTTCGAGCCTCTCGAGCCGGAGCTCCGCGCGCGCGAACTCCGTGAGCTCGCGCAGATCGCGCTCGGCGTAGGGCTTCGCCCGCGCCGCGAGCTGGCTCAGGAATTCGAGCACCTGCCGCGGCGACTCCGCCATCTTGGGCTCGAGCGAGTACTCGGCGAAATTGGCGAAATCGAGCAGCCGCGCCTGCTCCCCGCGCAGCTTCACGACCTCGGTGATGAGGGCGGTATTGTCCCACTCCGGCTTGCCGGACTCGGAGGCGCGGGTCACGTAGGCGCGGTACATCAGCTCGCGGAAGGCCCGGTTCTCGGCGTGCTGCATCACCGGCAGGTAGGACGGCGCGTGCAGCGTGAACCTCCAGCCCGGCTTGCCCTCGGCCTGCGCCGCCTCGTGCGCCGTGGCCAGCACGTCCTCGGGCAGTCCCGCCGTCAGCTCCGGATCCGTGATGTGATGCGAAAACGCATTGGTGGCGTCGAGCAGGTTGTCGGAAAAGCGCGAGGACAGCCGGGACAGCTGCTCGCTGATTTCCCTGAAGCGCGCCTTCTTCTCCCTCGGCAGCTCCACGCCGCCGAGGCGGAAATCGCGCAGCTCGTTCTCGACGATCTTCTTCTGCGCGCGCGTGAGGCCCCCGAACTCGGGGCCACTCTTGAGCGCCTTGAACTGAGCGTACAGCCCCGGGTGCTGGCCGAGCTCGGTGTAGTACTGCGTGATCCTGGGCAGGTTGGCGTTGTAGGCCTCGCGCAGCTCGGGGCTGTTCATCACGGCGTTGAGGTGCCCGACGACGCCCCACGCCCGATGCAACCGCTCGTTGGCTTCCTCGAGCGGCCGCACGAACTCGCTCCACGAGGCCGGCACGCCCGGAGCCGCGATCCGCTCGATCAATGCGCGGTTCTCCTCGAGCAATCCCTCCACGGCCGGCGTGACCAGCGCGGGCGTGAAATCGGCGAAGCGGGGCAGCCCGGAAAAATCGAGGAGGGGGTTCACTTCACCTCGTAGACCACCTGGCCGTCGACCAGGGTATAGCGGACCTTGCCCTTGACCTCCAGCCCGATGTAGGGCGTGTTCTTGCCCTGGCTCTTCAGCGACTCGGACGCGACCCTCCAGTGGCGCTCGGCGTCGAAGAGGCAGATATCGGCGGCGTGCCCCGGGGTCAGGTGGCCGGCATCGACGTTGAGCACCCGCGCCGGCTGCGAGGTGATGCGGGCGAGCGCCGCGGAGAGCGCCGTCCCCGATTCCTCCGCCCATTTGAGCGTGAGCGGCAGCAGCAGCTCGAGCCCGGTCGCGCCGGGCTCGGCCTCGGCGAACGGCAGCTGCTTCGCGTCCTCGTCCACCGGCGTGTGGTCCGAGCAGGCGGCATCGACCGTGCCGTCGGCGAGTGCGGCGCGCAGCGCGTCGCGGTCGCGCTGGCTGCGCAGCGGGGGATCGAGGCGGCAGTTGGAATCGAAGTAGCCGATGTCCATCTCGGTGAGATGCGCGTGGTGGATGGCGATGTCGCAGGTGACGGGCAGACCCTCGCGCTTCGCCTTGCGCACCATCTCCACGCCCTCGGCACTGGAGAGCCGCGCGAAGTGCACGCGCGCCCCGGTTTCGCGCGCGAGGATCAACATGGTCGAGAGCGCCACGGTCTCCGCGCACACCGGGATGCCTTGCAGCCCGCAGCGGGTCGCGACCGGCCCGTCGTGGGCGACGCCGTGGCGCGCGAGCGCGGGGTCCTGGGGGCGCAGCCAGACCGGAAAGCCGAAAGTCGCGGCGTACTGCAGCGCGTGGTAGAAGACCTGGCTGTCGGCGAACGGGGCGTCGGCCTGGGAGAACGCGACACAACCGGCATCCACCAGCTCCGCCATCTCGGTCAGGCGCTCCCCCTTCAACCCCTGGGTCAGCGCGCCCACGGGATAGACCCGCGCCTGGTTCAGGTTCTGGGCGCGGTGCTTGAGCATCTCCACCAGCCCCGGCTCATCCAGCGGCGGATCGGTGTCGGGCGGGCAGGCGAGGCTCGTCACGCCGCCGGCGATGGCCGCTTCCATCTCGGATTCCAGTGTCGCGAGATACTCGAATCCAGGCTCGCGCAGCCGCGCGGCGAGATCCACCAGCCCGGGGCACACGACGAGGCCGGTGGCGTCGATCACGCGGTTGGCGGTGAATCCATTGGGCGGATTGCCGACCGCAACGATCTTGCCGGCGGCGATGTAGAGGTCCTTCTTCGCGTCCACGCCGCTCTTCGGGTCGATCAGCCGGCCGCCCTTGATGTGGATCTTCATTTGTTGCCGGCCATGATGCTCATCACCGCCATGCGGATGGCGATGCCGAAGGTGACCTGGGGCAGGATCACCGACTGCTTGCCGTCGGCGACGCTCGAGTCGATCTCCACGCCGCGGTTCATCGGGCCGGGGTGGAGCACGATGGCGTCCGGCTTGGCAGCGGCCAGCTTGTCCTGGGTGAGCCCGTAATACTTGTAGAACTCCTGCGCCGAGGGCAGCAACGCCCCCTGCATGCGCTCGTTCTGCAGCCGCAGCATCGTCACCACGTCCACGTCCTTCAGCCCCTGGCGCATGTCGTGGTAGACGTGCACGCCGAGGCTCTCGACGTGGGCGGGCAGCAGCGTCTTGGGCCCGATCACGCGGATCTCGGGGCAGCCGAGCGTCGCGAAGGCGTGAATCTGGGAGCGCGCCACGCGCGAGTGCAGCACGTCGCCGACGATCGCCACCCGCAGGTTGGAGAAGTCCTTCTTGTAGTGGCGGATGGTGAACATGTCGAGCAGGCCCTGCGTCGGGTGCGAGTGGCGCCCGTCGCCGGCGTTGATGACGTGGATGTCGGGAGCGACGTGGCGCGCGATGAAATGCGGCGCGCCGCTCTCGCCGTGGCGAACCACGAACATGTCAGCGTGCATCGCCGACAGGTTGTCCACCGTGTCGAGCAAGCTCTCGCCCTTCGACTGGGAGGACACCGTGACGTTGAGATTGATGACGTCGGCGGACAGCCGCTTGGCGGCGATCTCGAAGGTGGTACGGGTGCGCGTTGACGGCTCGAAGAACACGTTGAACACGGACATGCCGCGCAGGAGCGGCACCTTCTTCACCTTGGTGCCGACGAACGTCTTCGCCGTGTCGAGGATCTGCCACAGGATCTCGGCCGGCAGCCCCTCCAGCGTGAGCAGGTGGTGCAGCCGCCCCTTCTTGTCGAGCTGCGGGTTGGAGGGGTTCAACCACATCAGCGCTTCTCCTCGCGCAGCTCGAGGCTCAGCCTGCCGCCGGCATCGCGCTTGAGCGCGACGCTCTGGCCGGGCTTCAGGGCGAGCGTCCCGCCGACGAACTGCGGGGCGATCGGCAGCTGGCGGCCGCCGCGGTCCACCAGCGCGGCGAGCTTCACGTTCGCGGGACGGCCGTAGTCGAACAGCTCGTTCAGCGCCGCGCGGATGGTGCGCCCGGTGTAGAGCACGTCGTCGACCAGGATGAGATCGCGGTCTTCGACCTCGAACGGAATCTCGGAGCGCTTGACGTCGCGACGCAGCCCGCGCGCCGCGTAATCGTCGCGGTAAAAGGAAACGTCGAGGGCGGCGGCGGGGGTCTTCAACTTGAGCGCCTGGTGTACGCGCTCCGCGACCCAGACGCCGCCGGTGTGGATGCCTATTAAACCCGTATCCGGCCCTACTGCGGGCCGCATCTGCTCGATCAGCGCTGTCAGCAGCTGCTCGGCATCAGGTAACGGGTTGCCGGGCATGTTTTGTGGTTTTCGCGGGGCGCTACTTTACCCATCACCCATTACCGGCTATTTCGCGCTCGCGAAATAGGTCTCGAGGATGCGCTGCGCGGCGACGGAATCGAGCCCCGCCTTCAGGCGCGCGCCGCGCGCTCCCGCCGCGCGCAGGAGCCCCTCGGCTTCGCGTGAGGTGAGCCGCTCGTCCACGAGCTCCGCGCGGATGCCGAAGCGGCCGTGGAGGCGCTGCGCGAAGCG
>JAHZNX010000221.1 GCA_020028375.1 Betaproteobacteria bacterium
ATCCCGATCAACACTGGCCCGCGCTCGGCCTCGCCACCCTGGGCAACACGCTCGGGGGCATGTCCTCCTATCTGATTGGCCGGATCATTCCGCAGAAAAAGGAGTTGCCCGGACTCGCAGCCGTTCAGAAGTACGGCAGCCCCGCGCTGCTGCTGTCGTGGGTTCCAATCATCGGGGATCCGCTCTGCGTCGCCGCCGGATGGCTACGGCTCAATCCCTGGCTGTCCGCGCTGTTCATGGGATTCGGAAAGTTCGCCCGCTACCTGGTGATCGCATCTATCGCATAGCGAAAAAGGTCCCGATCCCTCACCCCTTCCCCCTCTCCCGAGCGGAGAGGGCAAATGTACGGCGGTAAATGGTTTTTCACCCATTTACCGAAGCTCAATAGGACCGATAAACAAATCACTTGCGCAATGGCTGGACCGGCTCTAAGCTCTCGGAAAACGTGAATTTATTCCGGCAGTTCCGGCGCTTTTTGGACCTGGGTGATCTAGTTCACATGCCCTCTAATTGCGGTTGGGCTAGCCTCTTTTCCGGAGCGGTGCGCTACTCGCCGGTTGCCGCGATCTCCCGCAGAGGTCGGCGCGGTGGCGGCGGGGTAACGCCGGGCCAGTGTCATCGACTCCGGGGGGGCAATGGAGGCCCGAGCGTGCGCAACAGGAAACCCGCGACATGAACATCCAGACGTCCGCGACCGCCTCGATCCCGCTGCAGTTCACCGACAGCACGAGCTGCAAGCGCTGGATCGAGCAGTTGACGCTGACCAACGTCCAGCTGACCCAGCAGGCCCTCACCGGCCAGCTCTCGAGCCTCGGCTCGGCGCACATCGCCCCGCTCGAGCGCCTGAAGATCCTCGAGGCGCTGCGCGAGCCGGTGCACTTCGTGCAGGGCGAGTCCTCCAAGCGCTATGCCGGCCGGCCGCTGCCGCTCGAGGAGGGCGAGACTGTTGTGTGGAACAACGTCATCGCCCTGTGGCAGGAAATGAGCCTGAACTACCAGCAGTGCCTCAGGGCCTACCGCGAAGGCGACCTTGCGATCGCGCCGCACGCGGCGTTGATCACCATGCGCTGCCTGCGCCTGCTCGGCAGCACCCTGCTCGACTCCTACCGCATCTATCGCCAGCCGCCGGGGAAGCTGTGGCGCGCGCTGCACGAGATGTATTCGTTCGCCGAGAATCACGGCTTCGCGCGCATCCGCGTCCAGGACAGCTTCACTCAGCGCGATCCGGATTCGAGCTGCGCGGAGAGCTACGTCCAGGTCCTGCTCGCGCATCTCGCCAATCCTTTCGCGCTGTCGGTACGGCAGATGGCGTTCGTCTCGCGCTGGCTCGAGCGCTGGGCGAATCTCATCGGGCTCGCCACGCAGCCGCTGCCGACCAGCCCGATTCCCTCCCTCGCCGTTGATCTGACCGGTTCGAGCAGCTTGACGGTCGGGGCAGCTCTGGAGCCCCAGCCGCATTATCGTTACCTCGACCTCGAGCAGCTGTCGAAAACGCTGCGCCAGACCATCAACCTGCTCAAGCAGGGGCAGTCGCCGGGGCAGCTGGGGCTCGGGGAGGACGCGCGGCAGCCCGGCTGCGAGAACCTGCTGATGGTTCTGTACGTGCAATGGTGCCGCGCCGGCACGGCGCGCAGCGAGGACCGGTCCGAAGGCGAGGAGCCGGCCAGGGTGTGCTTCGGCCTCGTCGGCGCGCACCTCCACGTGGGCGGCGGCCGCGAATTCCGGCAGCCGGGCGATCTCTCCTCGCGCGAGAAGCAGGACCTCGACACCTACGGCTACATCACCCGGCCCGAGCACGAGACCGGCGGGGCCGCGGGCAGCCCCCAGTCGCTCGAGTCGTGGCAGATTCTCAACCACAGCGCCTCCGGATTCATGTGCATGCACCGCGAGACCGAAGGCAGGGGGCGCGTGAGCCACAACCAGCTACTGGCGGTGCGGCGGGCGGGCGGGCGGCATTTCCACGTCGGGATGGTGCAGTGGCTGAGGATGGAGGAAAACGGCGAAATCTGCTGCGGCGTGCGTCTCTTCCCCGGCGCGCCGCAGGCGATCTCGGTGCGGCCCTCCAACTTCGCCCCGGGCGGCAACGGCCGCTACGAGCGCGCCCTGCTGCTGCCGGAGGTCGCAACCCCCGCCACGCCGGCCACGCTGATCCTTCCGGCCGGCTGGTTCCAGAGCGGGCGCTTCGTGGAAGTGTTCTCCGATCGCAAGCAGGTCGCAAAGCTCCTCAACCTGCTAGAAAAAGGCGGCGATTTCGACCGCGGAACCATCGTGGTCGTGTGATCGGTTATGATGCATCCCTCCGGGGGTGCTCATGGCCGGGCTCAACAAGTCCGTTCCGCTTCCGACCGAAATCAAGCTGCACCAGAAATCGCGCGTCCTCGAGATCGCGTTCGCGGACGGTGCCATCTTCCGCCTGCCCTGCGAGTTCCTGCGCGTGTATTCGCCGTCCGCGGAAGTGCGCGGTCACGGTCCCGGCCAGGAGGTGCTGCAAACCGGGAAGAAGGATGTGGAGATCTCGCGCATCGAGCCGGTCGGCCAGTACGCGGTGCAACTTCATTTCTCGGATGGCCACGACACCGGCATCTACTCGTGGGACCTGCTCTACGACTACGGCATGCGGCAGGACGAGATGTGGCGGCATTACCTCCGGCGCATGGAGGAAGCGGGCGCGAGCCGCGAACCCCCCAAGGGAAAGGCGTGACACAGAAGACCACCGACTTCGGCTATCAGTCCGTCCCCGAGGGCGAGAAGTCGAAGCGTGTCGCGGGCGTATTCGACTCGGTTGCGCCGCGCTACGACCTCATGAACGACCTGATGTCGGCGGGGCTGCACCGGCTGTGGAAGCGCTTCGCAGTCGAGGCGAGCGGCGTGCGTCCGGGGGAGCGCGTACTCGACATTGCCGGCGGCACCGGGGATCTCGCCCGCTTGTTCATCCGCCGCGTCGGGCCGCAGGGCGAAGTCGTACTCACGGATATCAATCCCGGCATGCTGCGGCACGGCCGCGACCGCTTGCTGGACGCCGGTGTCATCCTGCCGCTCGTCCTGTGCGACGCGGAGAGGCTCCCGTTCGGCTCCGATCGCTTCGATTGCGTAGCCGTCGCATTTGGGCTGCGCAACATGACGCGCAAGGAAGACGCGCTTTCGGAGATGCGACGGGTGCTCAAGCCCGGAGGCCGCCTGGTCGTGCTCGAATTCTCCAAGGTATGGGCGCCCGTCAGGCCGCTCTACGACGCCTATTCGTTCGGGCTGCTGCCGCGGCTGGGCAAGCTGGTCGCCAACGACGCGGCGGCCTACCGTTACCTCGCTGAATCGATACGCATGCATCCCGACCAGGAAGCGCTGAAAGCAATGATGGAACAAGCGGGCCTGGAACGCGTCGAATACTTCAATCTCGCCGCCGGGGTGGTCGCCCTGCACCGGGGATACAAGTTCTGATCCGGTGTCCGCAACCCGCCGGAATATACGGGCGGCCGCGGATGTTTGCGACAGTGCGACGTCAACTCCTCGAGGACCGGAGAAACAGCATGAAAACTATGAAACTTAGCATCCGTATGCTCCTCCTGGCGGCACTCGCTGCGGCGGTTGCCGCGTGCGCACCGATGCCGGTGGGGACGCCCCTGCAGTCAAGCGCTTCGGCGGCGGCGCCGACGTTGTCGATGGGCGACAGTTGGACCTATAGCGTGCGCGACGGCTTCACCGGGCTCGGTCGCGGCACCCAGCGCCACCAGGTGGTGGAGGTGACCGGCGAGCGCGTCGGGATGACGGTTACGCTCGAAAACGGTGTGGAGGAATCGTGGGCCTACGACCGCGGGGGGAACTGGCTGAAACACCCGGCCCACGGCCTGCAGTCCTTCGATTACAACCCCCCCTATCGGGCGTTTGACTTTCCGGTCGCGCCGGGCAAGACCTGGCGCGCGCGGCTGACCGCCACCGATCCTGTGAACGGGCGGCGCTTCCCGGTCTGGATCGACGGCGTCGTGCTCGGCTGGGAGAGGATCAAGGTGCCGGCCGGCGAGTTCGACGCGCTCAGGGTCAAGCGGGCCGTTTTTTTCGATTACTACGATTATACGACGCGGGGGCGGAGCGAGATCGTGGAATACGAGTGGTACGCGCCGGCCGTGAAGCAGGCTGTCAGACGCGAAGGTTCTGCCATCTACTTCAGTCTTCTCTACGGTGGCCGAGGCTCTAACGGATTCCTCCGGACCGGCATGTTTAATGAAGGCGGCGGACACGGATTCGTGAAGGATGACTACCTGATTTCGGAGCTGACGGCCTACTCGGTGCGCTGATCGCGGCGGCGGCGCTCGCCGCCGTTCC